>NZ_JBHYXD010000037.1:19571-30787 GCF_042751995.1 Streptomyces sp. NPDC059371
CGCGACTCCCTCCCCCCCGCGCCCCCACCCCCCTCGACCTTTCTTGACGATAGAACATTCAGACGCCGCTTGGGGGGCGCGAAAACGACGGGGGCGCCCCATCGTCGTACACACCCCGCCCCGTAGCGGCGAGGCCGCCGGTCGAGCTCCCGTTCGGGGGTGCCGTCGCCGTGACAGTCGGTTCCACCCTGGGGAGCGTCTGCGGGGGCCGCGGGTCACCCGGGACTCGTCGCAGTGCCGGATCTCGGTCCGCGTGGACGTGCGGGCCTCCCCGGCCCGTCACCCTCCCCGCGAGGGACCTCTCGCCCCGAGGGCGGGTTCCGTCTCCGACGTGTCGGAGCGGGGATCAGGCGCGGATCTCGATCGTGCGGGCGAGGCGGTCGTGAAGGCCCCGGCCGTCGCGGTCCCAGATCAGGGCCGGGACGGCCACGCACAGGAGCGCGGTGCGCAGCACGGCGCGCAGCGGGTTCAGCCGGCCGCCGCCCTCGGGCACGACGCGCAGACCCAGCAGCCGCTTGCCCGGAGTGAAGCCGACGGTACCGACCGTCAGGACCCCGAGAACGAAGAAGACGAGCAGGGCCCAGTTCCCCGTGGTCCGGCCATAGCCGTCGGTGAGCAGCCCGTATGCGATCAGGAGGCACAGGCCCCAGTCGACGGCGAGGGCGCCCATACGGCGGCCCGGGCGGGCGATCGAGCCCGGTCCGTGCTCCGGCAGACCGAGCTGTTCGCCCCGGTATCCGAAGTCGACTCCGGCTTCCTCCGCCGCCGCGCGGGGGCCGGAGAGCCACGATCCGATTGCTTGCCTGTTGTCCACCCGTCCAAGGTACTGTGCCCGTTTTGCCATACGGACAGGAGGGGCCCGCCGGGCCGAGGTCGGTTAACTTGGGCGAAACAAATGGGTCACGCTGGAGAAATCCCCCGTCCCTATGGTCGGCCCCAGCGTGTGCCACCGCACTGGCCGCACGAACGAACTACCACCCCGGTCCACTGTGGGCGGGAGTAGGAGGAGCTGGATGTTCCAGAACGCCGACGAGGCCAAGAAGTTCATCGCGGACGAGGACGTCAAGTTCGTCGATGTCCGTTTCTGCGACCTGCCGGGTGTGATGCAGCACTTCACGATCCCGGCCACGGCCTTCGACCCGACCGAGGAGCTCGCCTTCGACGGCTCCTCCATCCGCGGCTTCCAGGCCATCCACGAGTCCGACATGGCGCTCCGCGCCGACCTGTCCACCGCGCGCGTCGACCCCTTCCGCCGCGACAAGACGGTCAACATCAACTTCTTCATCCACGACCCGATCACGGGCGAGCAGTACTCCCGTGACCCGCGCAACGTGGCCAAGAAGGCCGAGGCCTACCTCGCGTCGACCGGTATCGCCGACACCGCGTACTTCGGTCCCGAGGCCGAGTTCTACGTCTTCGACAGCGTGCGCTTCAAGACCGCCGAGAACGAGTCGTTCTACCACATCGACTCCGAGGCCGGCGCCTGGAACACCGGTGCCATCGAGGACAACCGCGGTTACAAGGTCCGCTACAAGGGCGGCTACTTCCCGACCCCGCCGGTCGACCACTTCGCCGACCTGCGTGCCGAGATCTCCCTGGAGCTGGCCAACTCCGGCCTCCAGGTCGAGCGCCAGCACCACGAGGTGGGCACCGCCGGCCAGGCCGAGATCAACTACAAGTTCAACACGCTGCTCGCCGCGGCCGACGACCTCCAGCTCTTCAAGTACATCGTGAAGAACGTCGCCTGGCGCAACGGCAAGACCGCGACCTTCATGCCGAAGCCGATCTTCGGTGACAACGGCTCGGGCATGCACGTCCACCAGTCGCTGTGGAGCAACGGTTCCCCGCTGTTCTACGACGAGGCCGGCTACGCGGGCCTGTCGGACATGGCCCGCTACTACATCGGCGGCATCCTCAAGCACGCCCCGTCGCTGCTCGCCTTCACCAACCCGACGGTGAACTCGTACCACCGTCTGGTCCCCGGCTTCGAGGCCCCGGTCAACCTGGTGTACTCGCAGCGCAACCGCTCCGCGGCCATGCGTATCCCGATCACGGGCTCGAACCCGAAGGCCAAGCGCGTCGAGTTCCGCGCGCCCGACTCCTCCGGCAACCCGTACCTGGCGTTCGCGGCCCTGCTGATGGCCGGTCTGGACGGCGTCAAGAACAAGATCGAGCCGGCCGAGCCGATCGACAAGGACCTCTACGAGCTGGCTCCCGAGGAGCACGCGGGCGTGGCCCAGGTCCCGACCTCGCTCCCGGCCGTCCTCGACTCGCTGGAGCGCGACCACGAGTTCCTGCTCGCGGGCGACGTCTTCACGTCCGACCTGATCGAGACGTGGATCGACTACAAGCGCACGAACGAGATCGCGCCGCTCCAGCTCCGTCCGCACCCGCACGAGTTCGAGCTGTACTTCGACGTGTAGGCCCGTCGGTCCAGCCGCACACGTCTCGGCCGCGTCCTTCCTCCGGGAGGGGCGCGGCCGACGCGTTTCTCCCCCGCCGGCGACGGGCGCGGGACCGCGCGCCACGGGGCGGTTCTTTGCCCGCCGCGGGGCCTATCGGCACCAGTTCATGGGGAACCGCGGGCGCACAATGGAGAGCGGGACGAGTGCCCGACTGCGGGGTGGTGCGAGATGCGGAGCCGATTCCGGAACGACCGGGAGCTGACCGTGCGCATGACGGTCACGCTCTTCCTCCTCGGATTGCTGTACGTGGCCTTCGTCGCCGCGTTGATCGTGTTGCTGAAGTCGTGGGTGCTGGTCGTCGTGATCGCGGCCGGGCTCCTCATCGCGCAGTACTGGTTCTCGGACCGGATCGCGCTGTACGCCATGCACGGACGGATCGTGGAGCGGGAGGAGTATCCCCGGCTCCACGGCGTCGTCGACCGGCTGTGCGCCGTGGCCGACATGCCCAAGCCGCTCGTCGCCGTCTCGGACATCGACATGCCGAACGCGTTCGCCACGGGGCGCAACGCCGACCACGCCGTGCTGTGCGTGACCACGGGGCTGCTGCGCCGTCTGGAGCCCGACGAACTGGAGGGCGTCGTCGCGCACGAGCTGTCGCACGTGGCGCACAAGGATGTCGCCGTGATCACCGTGGCGTCCTTCCTCGGGGTGCTCGCCGGGCTGATCGTGCGGTTCGCGTTCTACTCGGAGCTCTTCGGCGGGCGGGGCCGCAAGGACCAGAACACCGTCGCGATCTTCATGGCGGTGATGGCGGTGTCCGCGGCCGTGTACGCCATCAGTTTCATGCTGATCAGGGCGCTCTCCCGGTACCGCGAACTGGCCGCCGACCGTTCCGCGGCCCTGCTCACCGGCCGCCCCTCGGCGCTGGCGTCCGCGCTGACCAAGGTGACCGGGGACATCGGCCGGATCCCGACAAAGGACCTGCGGACCGCGCAGGCCTTCAACGCCTTCTACTTCACCCCCGCGCTCGGCGCCCAGCCGGGCATCGCCAACCTGTTCTCGACCCACCCGAGCCTTGAGCAGCGGCTCGGACAACTGGCCCGTATCTCCGTCGAGCTGGGCGAGGCCGCGGTGCCGGACGCGAGCGCCCCGACTCCCGGAGAGGCTCTTTGACCGCATGGGGTTCCTGGACATCCTGCTGGGCCGCAGCAAGCCCGCCGCACCCGACCTCGACCGGCTCTTCGGACTGCCGTCGGCGGCCGTGACCCTCCAGGCGGCGGCCGGGTTCACCCCGACCGGCACCGGAGCGGTGTGCTTCGCATCGGTGGAGGGCGCGGCCTTCGCCGAGGCGCACGGGGAGGTGCGGGAGCTGCTGGACGCGGACACCGGGCGGACGGGTCCCCCGGTGGAGATCGGCCGGGACGAGTACGGCTACTCGTGGCTGATCTCCCGCCGAGCCCCCGACGACCTCCCGGCGCTGGTGAGCGATCTGCACGCGGTCAACAGCTCGCTGGAGGGCGCCGGCTTCGGTCCTCAGCTCCTGTGTTCCGTGGTGACTTTCGAGGACGCCGGGAAGCGGCGGCTCGGCCTGGTCTACCTCTACAAACGCGGGACCTTCTATCCCTTCGCGGGGGGGGGGCCGGGCGGGGCGGGCGGCGGCGGCCCCCCCCCGCAGAACGGCGCGCGCGCGGCCGGGGGGGGGGGGGGCCGGGGGGGGCGGGGCTGCCAAACCAACCACACCGGGGCCACCCCCCCCCGCGCGCCCCGGGGGGGCGGCCGCGCCGCCCCCCGCGACAACGCACTCGAACTCCAGGTCAAGGCGGCCCTGGCCGACGACCTGCGCGTCGAACAGGACCTCGCCCGCTGGTTCCCGATCTGGGGCGCCCCCGGCCTGTGACCGACTGCACCCCGCCCCATATCCCTATAAAGTCGAACGAAATCGACACAAGGGGTGCCCTCATGAGCAATCTGTTCGTCGTCGCCTACGACGATGTCGCCACCGCGAGTCAGGTGCGCGACAAGTTGTTCGAGCTGTCGAAGCAGCATCTCGTCGAGCTGGAGGACGCGGTCGTCGTCGAGCGGAGCGAGGACGGCAGGATCAAGCTGCACCAGGCGGTCAGCCACACGGCCATCGGAGCGGCCGGCGGCGCGCTGTGGGGCGGTGTCATCGGGCTGCTCTTCCTGGCGCCGCTGCTCGGCGCGGCGGTGGGCGCGGCGGCCGGTGCCGCCGGAGGCGCCGTCACGGACACCGGCATCAACGACAAGTTCATGAAGGATCTCAGCCAGAATCTGCGGCCGGGCGCGGGCGCGCTGTTCGTCCTCGTCAAGCAGGCGGCCGGGGACAAGGTGATCCCCCAGATCGCCGAGTTCGGCGGCCAGTTGGTGCAGACCTCGCTGAGCCAGGAGCAGGAGGACCACCTGCGTGAGGCGGTCGCGGCGGCCCAAGCGAAGTCGGCCGGCTCCGGCACGGGCACGGCCCCGGCCTCCGAAGCGGGCTCGGCTGCGGCCTCCGACCCCGGCGCCGCGGGCACACCCGCCTCAGCCGCGGCCGGCACCACCGGGCCGGACGCGAACGGCACTCCCGCCGCTTCCTGAGCGGCCCGCCCCTCCCGCCGGCCGGTCATCCCCGAAGGGGAGTTGTTCAGCCACTCCCGCCTCGGAGGCGGTGCGGCCGACGTGCGTCAATGGGCGGATGCTCTCCCCTTTCACGCACGACCACGACGGTGAACGACTGAGCTGCGTCCGCAGCCGCGGCGACGACGCCGGCGACGGCGCGGCGACCGCCGTCCTGCTGCACGGCGCGGGCAGCGGCAGCAAGGAGCGACTGCTCCCCCTGCTCGGCGACTTCGCGGCCCGCGGCTGCGCGGGACTCGCGTTCGACTTCTCCGGGCACGGTGAGAGCACCGGCACACTGGGCGAGTTGAGCCTCCGGCTGCGTTTCGAGCAGGCCGTGTCGGTGATCGACGCGACGGTCCCGGCGGACGCCCCGCTGATCCTGGCCGGGTTCAGCATGAGCGGCCAGACGGCCGCCGATCTCGCACGGCACTACGGGAAACGCGTGGTGGCGCTCGTCCTGTGCGCGCCCGCGGTGTACGCCGCCGAGGCCTGGCCCCTTCCGTTCGAGGACCCGGGGAGCGCCCCGCGGCAGGACGGCCCGGCGGCGCAGAGCCGCTTCAGCCGGATCATCCGCACCCCGGAGAGCTGGCGGCAGGCGCCCGCGCTCGACGTGCTGCGGGCCTACGAGGGACGGGCGGTGCTCGCCGTCCCGGCCGCGGACGCGGTCATCCCGCCCGCCGTGACGCGGGCCGTCGCCGACGCGCTCTCCGCCCGCGCCGACCTCACCCGCCTCGACCTGCCCGACGCCGATCATTTCCTGGGCCTCTGGTTCCGCGACCACGCCGAGGACCGGCGCCGCCTCGTGGACCTCGCGCTCACCGGACTCGGGTCACCGGTCCGGCCGGCCGCCGGCGCCTGAGCGGCCGGCGGCCTCAGACGCCCGGGGCCGCCGGGACGACGCCCGCGATGACCGCCGCGCCCAGTGCCGCGTGGTCGGTGGCGTTGCGGTCCGTGTAGCGCAGCGCGAAGTCCGCGACGGCACGCTCGAAGGTGTCGGCGCCGCCGAGATAGGCGGCGATCGCGACACGGTCGCCGGAGCGGGCGTGCGCGCGGGCCAGCGCGGTGCCGCACAGCCGGGCGTAGGCGCGCAGTTCGCCCGGACTCATGCCGGCGATGTCCGCGGACCCCTTCGTGTCGTGGAGCTGGCGCCAGTAGAACGCGCGTCCCTCGGGGCCGGTCGTCCAGCCGAGGAAGGCGTCACCGGCGGCCTGCATCAGCCGCTGGCCCGCGACGACCCGGCGCCCGGGATGGACGTACGGGCCGATGGGCAGATGCTCTTCGAGCACGGACCGTCCCGCCTGCTTGATCTGGAGGAACAGCGGGTCGTCGGCGTCCCGCCCGGCGAGCAGCACGATGAAGCAGCGGGTGCCGACACTGCCCACGCCGACGGTCTTGCGGGCCGCGTCGACGAACCGGTAGCGGTCGAGGAGCAGCCGTCGTTCCTCGGGGAGCGTGGAGCGGTAGTCGCTGAAGATCTTGCGGAGCGAGGCCACGTCCATGGCTCCGGCCGGCTCCAGCAGAGGCGGATCGTGGACGATGCGGCGGCGTCCGTCGACGGTCTCGGTGAGTTTGCCGAGCGCCTGGAGGCTGGTGCGTCGGCGGACCCGGGTGAGGGTGGCCTCCGCGCGCCGGCGACGGCGTCCCGAGCGGACCAGCGGCAGCAGCAGATCGGCGTCGATGTGCTGGTACCAGACGGTCAGTTCGCCCTGCCCGGCCAGCCGTCGCACGGCCTCGCGGTACTGCCCGGCGGCGGCTCGTGCCGCGCCGAAGACGTGCCCCTCCTTGTGCCCGTTCTCCCGGGCCGCGACCGCGACGCTGGCCGCGAGCCGTTTGACGTCCCACTCGAAGGGGCCGGGGAAGGTCTCGTCGAAGTCGTTGAGGTCGAAGAGCAGGGGGCGTTCCGGGGCGGCGTACAGCCCGAAGTTCAGCAGGTGGGCGTCGCCGCAGAGCTGGACGGTGAGCCCGGTGTGGGGCTGGGCGGCCAGGTCGGCCGCCATGACGGCGGCGCCCCCGCGCAGGAACGCGAGCGGTGAGGCCGCCATCCGGGCGTAGCGGATCGGCAGCAGTTCCGGGAGCCGGTCCCTGCCCTGCGCCTGGAGGAGGCCGACGGGGTCGGGGCGGTCGGCGGCTGGGATCCAGGTGCCGTGCGCGGACCGGGGCACCCGTTTGCGGGCCGCCCGGCCCAGGGCTGCCCGGTCCAGGGCTGCCCGGTCCGCGGTGGTGGCCGTGACGCTGTTGCGGAGCACGGCCGTCAGTGCCTCACGGCGCGGGCGACGCCGGTCTTGACGTCGCCGGTGAGGGAGCGGTTGCTGCGGGCGGTGCCGTCCTTGGACGCGCCCGCAGCGACGTCGTTCACGCTCACGACGGTCGTGTCGAGGAGGTTGCCGCTCTGGTCGCGGAAGTCGACCTGGACGACGTACGACTTCGCCGAGGAGGTGGGATTGGTCGCCGTCACCCCGACCGTGAGGCGCCCGTCGGAGCCGGGGCTCGCGGTTCCGTCGATCTTCACCTCGCCCTTGGCGTCCGCGCCGCCCTTGAACTCGTCGAACTTCCGGCCGGCCTCCGCGGTCGCGGAGGCGAGGGCGTCACCGGCCTCGGTGGCGGCGGACGCGGCTTCGGAGACGGCGGACGCGGCCCGGGAAGCGGCGGACGCGGCCTTGGACGCGGTACTGGAGGGACTGCTGTCGTCGGAACAGGCGGTCAGTTGCGCGGCCAGGGCCGCCACCACGGACACGGCCAGGATCAGCCGGACCGGTCCTCGTATGCCGTCCGTGCGCTGCATCGTCTCTCCCCACGTGGTCCTGGTTCGCCTCCGGATCCCGCTTCCTCGCGGTGGCCCCAGTCAAGGCCGCGGACAGGTCCGCCGCATGCCCGGCTGCGTCCAACGGGTGAACCCCGCCCCGTGGGGGGCGAACGTTCGACAGGATGAGGAACGCGGAGTACGCAGCACGGAACGCGGAGCACGGAGCGACCGGACGGAGACGACGTGACGGGGAAACCGCGGCACATCGGGGTGGCGGAGCGGCGGGCACGGCTCGGGCTGCGGCAGCGGCTCGCGGGCGCGGCACGGGGCGCGACCCCCGAGGAGGTGGCGGACTCCCTGGTCGCGCTGCACGGCACCGACCCGGCGACGGTGTACCTGGCGGTGGGCGCGCGTCTCGCGGACGCCCGGAAGACGGTGGCCCAGGTGGAGCGGGCGCTGTACGAGGACCGTTCACTCGTACGCATGCACGGCATGCGGCACACCGTGTTCGTGTTCCCCGGCGCTCTGGCGGCCGTCGTGCACGCCTCGACTGCGCTGGACATCGCCGCGAAGGCCCGTGCCGGGCTGGTCAAGGACATGGTCACCGGAAGCGGCGGGCGGCTGACCGAGGAGTGGCTCGACGAGGTCGAGGCGTCCGCGCTCGCCGCGCTGGCCCGGCGCGGGCAGGCCACGGTGAACGAACTCACCGGCGACGAGCCGCGGTTGAAGGAGCAGTTCCCCTACGCGGCCGGGAAGAGCTACGAGGGGGTGCACACCGTGTCGTCCCGCCTGATGCGGGTGCTGGGGGTCGAGGGACGGGTGGTACGGGGGCGTCCGCTCGGATCCTGGACGTCGAGCCAGTTCCGCTGGGCGATCGCGCCGCCGCATCCCGAGCTTCCGCCCGCCGGGGCCCGCTCCGAGCTGCTGAACCGCTGGCTCATGACGTGCGGGCCCGCCACCGAGGCCGACCTGAAGTGGTGGACGGGGTGGAAGGTCACCGACGTACGGCGGGCGCTGGCCGCGAGCGGGGCGGTCGCCGTCTCGCTCGACGACGGGCTCACGGGGTATGTGGCGGCGGGCGACGACGGCCCCGTCGACGAGCCGGGCGCGCCCTGGGCCGCCCTGCTGCCCGCCCTCGACCCGGCGCCCATGAGCCGGCCGGAGCGGGACTGGTTCCTCGAACCGTCCCTGCGGCCCGCCCTCTTCGACCGCAGCGGGAATGTCGGGCCGACGGTGTGGTGGGACGGACGGGTGGTCGGCGGGTGGGCGCAGCGGCCCGACGGCGAGATCGTCTGGCGGTTGCCGGCCGGCGAGAGTGTCGGCCGTGAGGCCCGGGACGCGATCGCGGCGGAGGCCGAGCGCCTTCGGGCGTGGGTGGGCGACACCCGGATCACACCCCGCTTCCGGACGCCCCTGGAACGGGAGTTGTCGGCGGAGTGAGAACCGGGCCGGGCCCGCGGTCGGTTCCGGCGCCGAGCCGGGCCCGGTGCCGGGGCCTGGATCAGCGCTGAAAGCCTGGCCCGGGTTCGGCGCCAGGGCCGGGATCAGCGCCGAGGCCGGACCGGCGCCGACACCTCGGTCGATGCCGGGATCGGGATCGGTGCCGGGTGCTCCCATCGCGGGACGGGGCACCCGGCACCCTCAGCGTCGCGCCCGGACTCTCAGCGCGCGTACCTCATCAGGGCACGCACCATGTGGCACGTGGTGTCCGACGGCGGGTGCACGCCGATGAGTCGCGCGGTGCTGCGGATCTTCTCGTCACGGGCCTGGTTCGGCACGTAGACGCCGGAGTCGAGCAGGGCTATGGCGATGCGCATCGCCTTGAGCCGGCGGTTGTGCGTGACGTACCAGTCGCGGGGGCGCCCCGGCGGGAGCGGGCGCTTCTCCACGGGCTCGTACGGCAGGTCCAGCGGGACCGCCGTCTTGGATGTGGACTGGGTGGGCAGCGGCTTCAGTGCGGCAGCGGGCACAGGCATCCTCCTGTCGCGGTCAGGGCGCCGTCCGGACCCCCCGGCGACACCCTCGAACACTGCTTCTATTCTACCGCCGCGCACTGACAATAGCCGCTGGCCACAGGGGCTTTGGGGGTGCCGTGACAGCAGTGCCCGAGGGTGTCTGCCGTAACGTGTGCGGCATGGAGATCTGGATCAATCCGGCCTGTTCGAAGTGCCGCAGCGCGATCAGCCTGCTCGACGCGGAGGGCGCCGAGTACACCGTCCGCCGCTACCTGGAGGACGTGCCCTCCGAGGACGAGATCCGGGGCGTCCTCGACCGTCTCGGCCTCGAACCGTGGGACATCACGCGGACCGGTGAGGCCGACGCGAAGGAGCTCGGACTCAAGGACTGGGCACGGGACGCCGGTTCACGGGACCGGTGGATCAAGGCGCTGTCCGAGCACCCGAAGCTGATCCAGCGGCCGATCATCACCGCGGACGACGGGACGGCACTGGTGGGCCGCACGGAGGAGGCCGTACGGGAGGCCCTGTCCCGGTAGCCGGGCCGCTCTCCCCAACTCCCATGTGATCCAGGTTACTCAAGTGAATGCCGTAACCGTTGAGCAACTGCGTTCGGCATCTCGTACATAGCGACGTAACGCTCCCCCACTCTCTGGAGGCGCGCATGTCGCGTAGGAGAACCCTCAGCACGAAGAAGAAGATCGCCCTGCTGGTCAGCGCGGCGACTGTGGCCGGCGGCGGGGCCTTCGCCCTGGCCGCCACCTCGAACGCGGCCTCCGTGCAGACCGCTCAGACCTCGGTGGCGTGCCAGGGTCTGGCCACCGCGCTCGGCAACAACCAGAAGTTCATCGCGGACCAGAAGGCCCACCCCGACTCCCAGTCGGCGGCCAGAATCGCGAACCGCGAAGCGGTCATCGCGCAGATCAAGGTTCAGCAGCAGGCGTCGGGCTGCGCTGTCGGGGAATCGGCTCAGGACTCCCAGACCGGCCAGCAGAACGCCCAGCAGCCCGCGCAGTCCGCTCCGGCCCAGGCCGCCCCCGCGGCTCCGGCGCAGAGCGCCCCGGCGCAGAGCGCCCCGGCGAACAACGCCGGCGGCGGCGCGGCCACCGGCCAGCAGGTCTGCAACGGTTCGACCGTCACGCTCTCCGGCGAGGGCGGCGCACCGGCCGCGTCCAGCAACCAGTTCCCGGCCGGGACGAAGCTGAAGGTCACCAACCTGGACAACAACAAGTCCACGACCGTTCAGGTCACCTCGGTCTCCGGCAGTTGTGTCCTGCTGAACAACGCGGCCTTCGAACAGGTCCGGGAGCCGGGCAAGTTCCTGATCCGCCGGGCCCGCATCGAGAAGGTGGGATAACGGGCGGAACATACCGAAAGCCCAGCCGTGGGGGCGGGCGGGGGCGGCGGGGGCCGGGCGCGGGTAGGGCGGGGGCGGGGGGCGCGCGGGGGAACCCCCCGCCCCCCCCCCCCCACGCCCCCACGCCCCGAGCCAGCGGG
>NZ_JBHYXD010000037.1:30797-36809 GCF_042751995.1 Streptomyces sp. NPDC059371
CCTGGCGGCGGCGACCAGCGGCCGCCCCCAACCCCCCCGCCGCCGGCCGCGCCGCGGGTGGGCCGCGCCCCGCCCCGCCTGGGTTTTTCGCGCGCGCGGGGGCGGCCCTTCACGAAGCCACGCGACACCCCCTCGTACGGACAACTCGACCTGAAGCAGGGCACATCACCCCTGACCGCTCTCACCCGGATCGCATACGAGCGGACCCCGGCGGGCCTCCGGGTCCACGGCGGGCGACCGGGCGGACCGTCGCGGTCGCGAACGATCACACGCGGACGGCAACGGCGGAACGGGTCGTGTGAGACCGGGCACATACGCCCCAGGTAACACGGGGTTCACATTCGGGCAACGCTCGGGAAATCGCTGGTTGACAGGCTTCCGGACATACCCGGCGGCGCCCCAGTGCCGCAGCGCCGCAGCACCCGCAAGTGCGATCAAGACCCACCCCGAAGGATGTGGCCCGTGAGCTTCAAGGCTGAGTACATCTGGATCGACGGCACCGAGCCGACGGCCAAGCTTCGTTCCAAGACGAAGATCCTGGCCGACGACGCCAAGGGCGCGGAGCTGCCGATCTGGGGCTTCGACGGCTCCTCGACGAACCAGGCCGAGGGTCACGCCTCGGACCGCGTACTCAAGCCCGTGGCCAGCTTCCCGGACCCGATCCGCGGCGGTGCCGACATCCTCGTCCTGTGCGAGGTCCTGAACATCGACATGACGCCGCACGAGTCCAACACCCGTGCCGCGCTGGCCGAGGTCGCGGAGAAGTTCGCCGCGCAGGAGTCGATCTTCGGCATCGAGCAGGAGTACACCTTCTTCAAGGGCGCCCGTCCGCTCGGCTTCCCCGAGGGCGGCTTCCCGGCCGCGCAGGGCGGCTACTACTGCGGTGTCGGCGCGGACGAGATCTTCGGCCGTGACGTCGTCGAGGCGCACCTGGACAACTGCCTCAAGGCGGGCCTCGGCATCTCCGGCATCAACGCCGAGGTCATGCCCGGCCAGTGGGAGTTCCAGGTCGGCCCGCTGGCGCCGCTGGAGGTCTCGGACCAGCTCTGGGTCGCCCGCTGGCTGCTCTACCGCACCGCCGAGGACTTCGGCATCTCCGCGACGCTGGACCCGAAGCCGGTGAAGGGCGACTGGAACGGCGCGGGCGCGCACACCAACTTCTCCACCAAGGCGATGCGCGAGGGCTACGACGCGATCATCACGGCGTGCGAGTCGCTCGGCGAGGGCTCCAAGCCGATGGACCACGTCAAGAACTACGGCGCCGGCATCGACGACCGCCTGACGGGCCTGCACGAGACCGCCCCGTGGAACGAGTACAGCTACGGCGTCTCCGACCGCGGTGCCTCGGTCCGCATCCCGTGGCAGGTCGAGAAGGACGGCAAGGGCTACATCGAGGACCGCCGTCCGAACGCGAACGTCGACCCGTACGTCGTGACGCGTCTCATCGTCGACACCTGCTGCGCCGCCCTGGAGAAGGCCGGCCAGATCTGATCCCGCGCAGTTGTCCCGAAGGGGCGCCCACCGTCCCGGTGGGCGCCCCTTCGCGTTGCCGTCGGGCTCGGTTCGGTGTTGAGGCCGGTCTCGCTGATCCCGGCGTTGCCGTCGAAGGCGTTGACGGCCACCGCGAAGGGGATCTCGCGGTGCTCGAAGTAGTCGACGGCCGCGTAGCAGTCGTCGAGCCGCCGGGTGTCGACGATGACGAGCCCGCCGAGCGCGCCCTCGACGAGGTCGTCCCACATGAACCCGAACCGCTCCTGGCCGGGGGTGCCGAACAGATAGAGCTTGAGCGTCGGGTCCAGGGCCCCCGCCCGACGGGCTGATCGGCGCGGTGTCCGGTTCGCGCCAAGAAGGCGTCCGAGCAGTGAGAGGAGGGTCCTGTTACGGGGCTGTGTCTGCTTCAATGGAGTCATGTCCATCTTCCAGAAGCGCCTCGCGACGGGTCGCCATGACCTCGAGCCCTTCTGGCCCTCCCGTCAGCACCACGACTTCGACCGGGTGTGTTGTCGCGCGACGAACGCGCCGGCCCTCTAAAGCCGTACACCCCGGCCTTCGGCCAGCGCGCACGACGTACGTCCTCGACGGCTCCGACCACGAACTCGCGGTCGTCGAACCTCCCGACGAACTTCTCGCGCGAAAGAGCTGACCTCTCATGGCGACCACTCGTTCCCTCTCCTCCGTCGCAACCACTCCCGCCCCCTCGACCGCCCCGGCACGGCACCGACTGCGCGCCGTCGACCGGGACGAGGACTGGGGCCTCCCCCGCTCGAACGAAGCCGAGAGCTCGCGGCACGACGGGGCCACCTTCCTCCCGCCGGGCGCCACCTGGCTGCCCGCTCCGCAGAACGCGCTGCCCGTCCTGCCGGGGCAGCCGCCGATGATCGGCTACCTGGTCCTCGTACCGGCGGACCAGCAGCCCCTGCTGCCGCTCGCCGTGACGGGCCTGGCCGAGCCCCCGGCCGCCCCCGGCGCCGTGACCGACACCCTGACCGACGCCGCCGCCGACCCGCTGGTGCGCGTCGACACGGTGCAGCGCACCGCCGAGGTCGACGGACACGTACTGGACCTGACCTACCTGGAGTTCGAGCTGCTCGCGCACCTCGTCCGCCACCCGCACCGGGTGCACACCCGCGACCAGCTGGTCTCCACGGTGTGGGGCTACGGACACGTCGGCGACGGACGGACGGTCGACGTCCATGTCGCCCGGCTGCGCCGCAAGCTCGGCACCCAGCACCGGCTGGCGATCCAGACGGTGCGCCGGGTGGGGTACAAGTACACCCCGCCGACCGGCCGTTGACCCACAGGCCCGGAGAACGGCCCGGCCGCGGCCGGGCACCGGCCGGCCCCGCGCATCTTCTGTCAGCAGATTCGCGTGCCGCGGGGCGGGCCGTGCGGGCAGAGTCGTCCGTATGACACGGAGACTTCTGATGCTGGGCGGTACGGAGTTCGTGGGGCGCGCGGTCGTGGAGGCCGCGCTCGCGCGCGGGTGGGACGTCACCGTCTTCCACCGCGGACGGCACGAACCCCCGGCCGGGGCGCGGTCGCTGCTGGGCGACCGCACCTCGCCGGACGGGCTCGCGGCACTCGCCGGGACCACGGACACGTGGGACGCCGTCGTCGACACCTGGTCGGCGGCGCCGCGGTACGTACGGGACGCGGCCCGTCTGCTGGCCGGGCGGGCGTCCCGGTACGTGTACGTGTCGAGCTGCTCGGTGTACGCGTGGCCCCGCGCCGCCGGGTACGCCGAGAACACGCCGCTCGTGGAGGGCGCGTCGGCCGGCGCGGACGCGACCGACTACGCCCGGGACAAGCGGGGCGGGGAACTGGCCGCCGTCGAGGCGTTCGGCGGCGAGCGTTCGCTGCTCGTCCGGTGCGGACTGATCCTCGGACCGTACGAGAACGTCGGGCGGCTGCCGTGGTGGCTGACCCGGATCGCGGCGGGGGGTCCGGTGCTCGCTCCCGGGCCGCGCGAGCTGCCGCTCCAGTACATCGACGTCCGGGATCTGGCGGAGTGGACGCTCGGCGCCGTGGAGGCGGAACTCGACGGGCCGTACAACCTGGTGAGCGCCCCGGGGCACGGCACGATGGGGGCGCTGCTCGACGCGTGCGTCCACGCCACCGGGGCGCGGGCCGAGCTCCGCTGGACGGACCCCGAGGCCGTGCTGAGCGCCGGGATCGAACCGTGGACGCAGCTTCCGGTGTGGGTGCCGCCGAGGAGCGAGCTGCACACCTCGGTGTACTCGGGCGACGTCTCGCGGGCCCTGCGGACGGGGCTGCGGTGCCGGCCCGTCGAGGAGACCGTCGAGGACACCTGGAGCTGGCTCCGGTCACTCGGCGGTGCCGCTCCCCGGCGTACCGACCGGCCGGCGGTGGGACTGGATCCCGCCCTGGAGGCGAAGGTCCTCGGTAGCTGAACGCCGGTAATTCCCGGCCCGGCCGCTCCGGCCCCGCCGCATTGACGGGTACGGCCGGGACGGCCGGGACGGCCGGGACCGGGACGGCCTGGGTCCGCCTCGAACTCGGCTGTGCCGCCGGGCAGTTGAAGCCGTCTGGACACACCCCGCGACAACCGGCGGCGGCCCTCTCGGAACCGTCCGCTACTGAATACGAGTCAAGAATTGACTCTCAAACCTGAATTCCGAGATCAACTCCCGGGAATTCGCGGGCTTCTGGGACCATTGCGACCGAATTGGTCTCACGACTTTCTAAGATTCTTTCGAGACCCCTGAACACCTCGCGCACCTCCCGCGTATGGAATGGAGCCGCTTCACTCCTGTCGGGCGCCTCACTGCCCCGCAAGGAAGTCAGAGGAGTTCCATGGGACGCAACATTCGAAAACGCCGTTCGCCGCTGGCCGTTCGTGCCATCGCCGCGTCGGCAGCGCTCGCGATCGGCGGGGGTGGGCTGGTCTGGGCGAATTTCTACGCCTCGGCACACGAGAGCAACAACTCGGGCCGGAACACCACCAAGGCCGCGCCCGCGCAGGTGGCCACCATTCAGTGTCCGGACGTCGGCCAGAAGCTGTCCAACGTTCCGCAGCAGGCGCGGGGCGAGGTCGACGGAGAGCTGGCGACGCTCGACCAGCAGATCACCGTCGCCTACCAGCGGCTCGCGACCACGCGTGACGCGCAGGCGAGGGACGCGAGCTTCGTCCAGAACTCCATCCTGACGCCGCTCAAGCAGAACCGGTCGGTGATCATCGACCGGATCAAGCTGGAGATCAACCGCGTCGGTGGCAAGGCTCCGGGCTGGCTCGACGGTCTCTCCAACTGCACGGGACAGCCTGCGGCCGGACAGGCCAACGGCGGACAGAACAACGGCGGCGCCACGGCCGCTCCGTCCGCGAGCGCGAGCGCCGGTGCGGGTGCCAACGCCGGCGCGGGTGCCGGTGCCGGTGCCGGTGCTGGTGCCTCCGCGAGTGCGAGCGCCCCCGCCGCCGGCGGCGGTGCGCAGGCGGGCAACGGCGGACAGGCCGGCAACGGCCCGGTCGCGGCCGACTTCGTCGACATCACGAAGGTCCAGCCGAACGTCGCCCGCAAGGCCCGTACCCAGGCGGCCGGTTCGTCCGGTGTGTTCACGACGTCCTGCGGTGTGAACGCGAACAAGAAGTTCAACACGGACAACGTGATCGTGGCGCCCGGTGTCACCAACGGTGCGCACCACCTGCACGACTACGTCGGCAACCAGTCGAACGACGCCTTCGCCACCAACGACACCTTCGCGGCGGCCCAGACGTCCTGCTCCAACCAGGGCGACAAGTCGTCGTACTACTGGCCGGTCGTGCGTATCCAGAACGGTACGCAGGACTTCGACCAGAACAACCTGGGTGGCGGCAAGGAACTCAACGTCGGCCAGATCCAGCAGGTGCGGCAGGCGCAGATCAAGTTCGTCGGCAACCCGGCCAGCAAGGTCGTCGCGATGCCGAAGTTCCTGCGCATCATCACCGGTGACGCGAAGACCACGACCAACGGTCTCGCGAACGCCAACGCGCACTGGAGCTGCACCGGCTTCGAGAACAAGGTGCAGCTGACGGCGCAGTACCCGATCTGCCCGCGCGGCAGCACCGTGGTCCGCACCTTCGCCTTCCAGAGCTGCTGGGACGGGGTGAACGCCGACAGCGCGAACCACCGCACCCACGTGGCCTTCGCCGACGCCCAGGGCAACTGCGCCAACGGCTTCAAGGCCATTCCGCAGCTCACGATGCGCCTGGTCTACGGCTTCCGGGCCCCGACCCTCACCAACGGGCAGATCAAGAACGCCTACGCGGTGGACGGTTTCCCGGAGCAGCTCCACAAGGCCACCACCGACCACGACGACTTCATCAACGTCTTCGACGAGAACCTGATGAACAAGATGGTCACCTGCATCAACAACGGTCAGCGTTGCAAGTAACACCCTGAGACGATTGGGGGGGGGGGGGGGGGGGGGGGCCCGGCCGGCGGGGGGGGGGGGGGCGGGGCGCCCCGGGGGGGGCCCCGGGGGCGCGGGGGGGGCCGCCCCCCCCGGCCCCGCCCC
>NZ_JBHYXD010000037.1:36819-43021 GCF_042751995.1 Streptomyces sp. NPDC059371
CTCACCCATAGCACCCCCTCAACAACACTCGCTCCGTATCCCACCCACCCCCCCGCTCCCCCGGCGGGGCGCGGACCCCCCCCCCCCCCCCCTTCTGTCGTGTCTGCCCGGGTCCCGCCGGGTGAGCCGCCGTGGCGACCGGGCCGGGACCCCGCTCCGGTCAGCCGCCGTGGTGACCGGAGTGCCCGGTCTCCGTTCCCGCGCCACCGCTGCCTCCCGCGTGGTGCGAGGCACCCTGCTCCAGCGTCCCGCCGAGCCGGCCGCGCAGCGTCGTGACCATCTTCTGGTCCCCGACGGCGACCCACTTGGCGCCCACGAGGTACGAACCGCCGTAGTCCTTGGCCCCGTCGAGCCACTCGCGCTGGCCGCGGTCGGTGGCGAAGGTAGCCAGGATGAACTTGCCGGTGCTGATCTTGCAGACACCCTGGCGGATCTCGTCCGCGTCGGTCTGGATGCTCGGCTTGCACTTCACCTCGGCGGCCAGCTCCTCCAGACTGCCGGTCGCCGTGGCCGGGACGGCGGTCTCCTCGGCCGCACCGTCCTTGCCGTCCGATCCGCCGCCGCAGCCGGTCAGGGCCAGCAGAGCGGCCACGGCCGCCCCGGCCAGAAGCTTCCCGCGTGTCAACCTCATACGTTCCTCCGGTACCTGTCGGCGTTCACGCCGAGAAGAGCCCCGGCGAGGGCTCTGCCTTCGATACGGCTGCGGGCACTGCCCTGCTCAATGCGCCCCGCCGCGGACGGGAACCCGGTACCGCCCGGGACACGGCTGTGCGAGGGTGGCACCCGTGAACGAAGACTGGGAAGAGCGTACGGCGGCCGCCTGGGCCCGCTTCGACGACTACGAGGAAGAGCGGGCGGCGGACTTCCGGGCGGTGATCGACGCGCTGGTCGCCGAACTGCCCGAGGACAGCCCCCTCGGCCTCTTCGAACAGGCCTGCGCCTGGGACTCGACGGGCCACTCCGACAAGGCCGTCCCCCTGTACCGGGAGGCACTCGCCCACGGCCTGAGCGGGTACAAGGGCCGCCGGGCGAAGATCCAGCTCTCCAGCTCGCTGCGGAACATCGGACAGGCGGACGAGGGCGTCAAGCTCCTCACCCCCGAACTGGTCGCTCCCTCGGACGAGTTGGACGACGCGGTACGGGCCACGCTGGCGCTCTGCCTCGCCGACCTCGGCCGTGAACGCGAGGGTCTGGCTCTGGTGATCGGCGCGCTGGCCCCCCATCTGCCGCGCTACCAGCGGTCGATGGCGAACTACGCCCGCCTTCTCGTGGAGCCCGGGGAATCCGCGGACTGAGTCCCCGGACGGGTCCGCGAGGCACGCCCGACCGGCGGGGCCGGTGACCATCCGCCGATTCGCTCGTTCTGCTGAACGTGCAGTCACAGGATGTAGCCCCGCGCCCCGCACCCTCCTCCGGAGCTGTCGTCGACGTCGAGCAGGCCGAGGCCGCGCTCGTCGAGCACTACCCCCGGCTGGTCCGGCTCGCCTATCTGACGCTTCCGCCGAGCCTCGGCCGCAACCGGCGCGTGCTGACCGCGCACGCCCTCACCCAGCGCGCGCTGCCCCGGGGCCGGGCGGCGGGCGACGCCTCGGCGATCCCCGCCCAGCAGAGCGGCGGCGGCCGTGACGGCGACCCGGGCTACGCCTTCGTACGCCTCCAGGTGGTGCGGATGGCGCTGGAGGCCGGGCTGCCGCTGAAGCGGCGGGCGTGGCCCAAGCGGTCCCAGCTTCCGCCGCTCCTCCCCCAGGTGTGGGGCCTGCGGCTCTTCCCGCGCTCGGGCGGCGCCGACGAACTGGCACTGGACCAGCGGCTGTCCGCGCTCTCGGGGCCGGCTCGTGCCGCGTACGTGCTGCGCGGTCTGGAGAAGCTGGCCGACCCGCGGCTGCGCCAGGTGCTGACGGCCGCGGGGGTCGAGGACCCGGCCGCGGCACTGGAGGAGGCCTCGGCCGTCGGGGCGCGGGACGCACTGCTCGACTCCCCCGAGTTCGACCCCTGCTCACTGCAGGCCCGGCCCACCGATCTGATGCGGCGCCGACAGCACAGGAAGGCCGTGCTCGTCGCCACCGCCGCCGTGGCCGTGTGCGGCGCGCTTCTCGCGCTGCCCGGCGACGGCTGGGGCCCGGACGGCGCCGCGGCCCCCTCCTACGCGCAGAACCCGGCCGCCGAGGCCGCGCTCGACCCGGCCAGGGTGCAGCGGGTGGCGCCCGCGGCCTGGGAGACCTCCGCGCGCACCGACTTCTCCGTCTGGCCCGCGCGCGGCGGTCTCGTCGACGACTCCGCGCTGCTGCGGCGCGCGCTCGCCGTCTGGGCCAGGCCCGGCAAGTCCGTGCACGTCGCGGGCACGCCCGGCACACCCTCCGGCGCCCCGCCCGGACCGCCCCAACTGCTGTACGCGGGCGATGTCGACCAGGCCCGCGTGGTGCTCCTCTACGACGGTCTGCGCGTCGTGCGCTACGCCGAGGCCAAGGACGGCACGGGCGGCGCGGCCCTCGACTTCGCGCGGGTCGACGGGGCGAAGGGGGCGGAGGCGAGCGCGGTGGTGCTGGGCCGGACCGACGGCAACGTCCGCTATCTGACGGCCCCCTGGGTGACCAAGGCCGCCGAGCGTGACCTGCTGAAGCCCTCCGCCGGGGCGATGGACCTCACGCTGTCCGCGGACGGCTCCACCTCCCCGCTGACCGGACCGCCGACGAGCGGCACGTGCACGTCGTGGAACGTGCTCCAGGTCGAGGACGCCTCGGGCACCCGGCTGCTGACCGACCTCGGCGAGCTGATCCCGGCCCACCTCACCGCGGGCCGTCCGACCGCGCCCCGGGAGGCGGCGGGAGCGCGGAACCTGCGGGAGTGGGCGCCCTTCGCGTGCTCGCTGGCCTCGGCGCGCTCTCAGGGCGTGCGGACGGTGAACGCCTGGGAGTACGCGCGCCAGCCGCTGCCCGACGCGAGCGGATCGGCCGCCTGGATGTGCACGCGCGCCGACACCTGGCGGGGCGGCGGCACCCGGGTGATGGCCCAGTTCCGTACTCCGGGCGGAAAGTACGGGGCGGTCGTCGCGCAGGCCGAGAACACCCTCGCTTGCGGCTCCCGCGATCCGCAGGTGCTCGCCGGTGTGCTGTGGAAGTCGGGCGCGGGGACGTGGTACCTCCTCGCGGCCGGCGGCAGGGGCACGGCCTCGGTAGAGGCGACGGGCGGGGTGCGCGGCTCCGCGGCGGGGCCCCTGCTCACCGTACGGACGACGCAGGGATCGCGGGCCGAGCTGAAGGGAACCCTGACGGACGGCCGGGACGTCACCGGGCTGCGCTGAGCGCCCGTACAGCACAATGGACCGGACACCCGGCACGGATTGCTGACACGGACGTAAACAAGTGGGCGCACAGGGCTTCTCCGAGCGCCTACCCGTCAGTACATTGACGCCATGTCTAACACGCAGGCCCGGCAGCCCCGGCCGGTCGAGTCCGAGCGGACGCCTCTCAAGGCGCGGAAGGTGTCGTTCTCGTGGGAGGACACACCGCTGCACTGGGTGCCCGACGAGCCGTTCGCCACGCACACCATGAACGTGCTGCATCTGCTGCTGCCGGCCGGCGAGCGGTGGTTCGTGCATGTGTACCGGCAGGTCCTGCCCCTCATCCGGGACGAGCGGCTGCGCGAGGACGTCATCGGGTTCATCGGGCAGGAGGCCACGCACTCACAGGCGCACGACGAGGTGCTGCCCCACCTGGCGGAGCTGGGGCTCGACCCGACGCCGTACACCGCGCAGGTCGACTGGCTCTTCGAGAAGCTGCTCGGCGACCGGACGCTGCCCCCGGGCCGAGCGCGCCGCTGGTGGCTGCTGGAGCGCGTCGCCCTGATCGCCGCGATCGAGCACTACACCGCCTTCCTCGGCGACTGGATCCTGAACGCCGGGGAGCTGGACCGGCGCGGGGCCGATCCCGTCATGCTGGACCTGATGCGCTGGCACGGCGCGGAGGAGGTCGAGCACCGCTCGGTGGCGTTCGACCTGTTCCAGCACCTCGACGGCAGCTACCGCCGGCGGGCGCGGACCTGGGCGACCGCCTTCACCGTGCTCGTCTTCCTGTGGCAGCGCGGCGCCCGGTTCTTCATGGAGAACGATCCGACGCTCGTGAACGGCAAGGCGAGCTTCAAGGACTTCTACACCAGCGGAAAACGGGGCGTGCTGCCGCCGACCGGCGACCTGCTGAGGTCCGTCCCCCGCTACCTCAGCCGCACCTACCACCCCTCGCAGGAGGCCTCCACCGAACAGGCGATCGCCTATCTCGCCTCCTCCCCGGCCGCCACAGCCGCCGAGAAGAACACGGGTGCCGCGTGATGCCCGGGCTGCGGACCGTCGTCGCCGTCGCCGGTGCGGCCGTGCTCGTGCGGCGTGCGATGCGCCGCCGGATCGAGGCGTCACCGCTGTGGCCGCTGCCCGCCCTTGAGGACCCCCGCTCCGGCCGGCCCCGCACCCGGGCCCTGCGGCTGCGGGTCGCCCGGCACGAGCACGTCGCCGACGGTGTCGTCCTGACGCGCCTGGAGGGAGCCGCCCTGCCGCCCTGGGAGCCCGGAGCCCACCTCGACCTGGTGCTGCCGTCGGGGCTCGTCCGGCAGTACTCCCTGTGCGGGGATCCGGAGGACCGCTCCGCGTACACCGTCGCGACCCGGCTCGTCGAGGACGGGCGGGGCGGCTCGCGCGAGGTGCACGAGCAGCTCCGCGAGGGCATGCGGGTCGAGGTGCGCGGACCGCGCAACCGCTTCCCGCTCGTGGCGGCACCGGCGTACGTCTTCGTCGTGGGCGGGATCGGGATCACCCCGGTGCTGCCGATGCTGCGGGCCCTCCCGGAGGGCACCGACTGGCGGTTGCTGTACGGCGGCCGGACCCGTGCCTCGATGCCGTTCCTGGAGGAGATCGAGAAGCTGGACCGCTCGAAGGTCACCGTCGTCGCCGAGGACGAGGACGGACTGCCGGACCTGGACGCGCTGTTCGCGGATCCCGTCCCGGGCACGGCGGTCTACTGCTGCGGACCGGACGGGCTCATGGCCGCGGTCGCGGCACGGATCCCGGACGGGGCGGCACTGCACCTGGAGCGGTTCACCGCCCGCGCGCCCGACGGGGGCGACACCGCCTTCGAGGTCGAACTGCGGCGCAGCGGACGCACGGTGACCGTGCCCCCGGGCACGACGGTCCTCGCCGCGGTCCGCGCGGAACTGCCCGGCACGCTCTACTCCTGCGAGCAGGGATTCTGCGGAACCTGCCGGCAGCGCGTCCTGGAGGGGGAGATCGAGCACCGGGACGAGCTGCTGACGGACGCGGAGCGTGACGACTCGATGCTCATCTGCGTCTCGCGGACACGAGGTGAGCGAATCGTGCTGGACATGTGAACATCCGCCGTCCGTACCGGCCCGATCACGGCCGGATGCGATCGGTAAAGTGTCCGCATGACAACCGGGGTACGCCGCAGGATGGGTGTCGAGGAGCGACGGCAGCAGCTGATCGGCGTCGCCCTCGAACTGTTCAGCCGACGCTCGCCCGACGAGGTCTCCATCGACGAGATAGCCTCGGCCGCGGGCATCTCACGGCCGTTGGTGTACCACTACTTCCCGGGCAAACTCAGCCTGTACGAAGCGGCGTTGCAGCGCGCCGCGGACGATCTCGCGGGCCGGTTCGTGGAGACTCGCGAGGGTCCGCTGGGAACGCGGCTGCTGCGGGTGATGCGCCGCTTCTTCGACTTCGTGGACGACCACGGGCCCGGTTTCGCCGCGTTGATGCGGGGCGGCCCGGCCGTCGGCTCGTCGACCACCAACGCGCTCATCGACGCCGTACGGCAGGCGGCCTACCTCCAGATCCTGTCGCATCTGGACGTCGAGGAACCGCCCGCCCGGCTGGAGCTGGTGATCCGGTCCTGGATCTCGCTCGTCGAGTCGACCGCGCTGATCTGGCTGGACGGACGGCGGATTCCGCGCGGCGAGCTGGAGGTGCAGCTCGTGCACGACTTCGCGGCCCTGGCGGCGGTCAGCGCCGCCTACGACCCGGAGGTCGCCGCGCTGCTGCGCACGGGGCTCAAGGACGAACCGGGCGACGGGCCGTTCACCGACCTCGCCGTCCGGCTGCTCGCGCTCGCCGCGGCCCCCAAAGACAGATGGGGGGGGGTGCAGGGGGGCGGGGGCCGGCGCGCGGGGGGCGGGGTGACGGGCCAGGGGCCCCCGGGCC
>NZ_JBHYXD010000037.1:43031-52457 GCF_042751995.1 Streptomyces sp. NPDC059371
GGGCGCGCCCGGCGCGCGCCCCCCCCGGGCGCGGGCGCGGCCCCCCCCCCCCCGCGCGCGCGCGCGCTCCCCCCGCCCCCCCCGCCCCCCCCCGCCGGCCGCCCCCCCGGGACTGAGGCGCGAGGCCTGAAGCGCGGGGGCCTGAGGCGCGGGGCCTGAGGCGCGGGGGCTACTTCTCGAACTTCCGGTACGACGGGTCGAGATCGCGCACCTCGGCGGACACGTGCAGAGTGACCCCGTCCGTGGGCTCGATGTGCTCCCGCAGCAGCTCCAGCGTGGCCTCGGTCAGCTTGGCCTTGGTCTCGTCGCTGCGGCCGGCCAGCAGAGCGATGCCGACATGGACGATGGCGGGACCCCCCGTCCCCGTGGCCGCCACGTCTCCCACGATCTCGTACTCGGTCCGCAGGGTGCGCAGCTTGCACGCCTCCAGCCGCGCGGCCGCGATCTCGACGATCACGGGGTGCAGCGCGAGCGCGAACGCGCTCCAGTCGACGTGGTCGAGGGCCGGGGAGGTCTCGACGGTGATCTGCGGCATGGGCGCTCCTGTTCCCTGAAAGGTCCCGGTCACCCTAACCGCAGTCCCGGGCACGACAACGGGGGCGGCCCCGGACACCCGTCGTGCTCAGGGTGTCCGGGGCCGCCCCCACCGGGTCAGGCCGGTGTCAGGGGGCCGCTGTCACGGAGTCCGGGTGAACACCGCCACCGTGCGGGCCGGGACGGTGAAGGAGCCCGTGTCCTTCGCGTAGGACGAGGACTTGACGACCGCGTCCGCGCCCTTCGCCTGCACCGGGTGCAGCGCGTACGCCGAACCGGCCAGCGAGCCGACGGTCTGCTTCTGCTTCTCCGGGGTCGCGTTGAAGACGATCACGAGGTCGCCGAGGCGCGTGGTGATCACTCCGGGGGTCTCGTCCTTGCCCGACAGCGGGAAGGAGAGCTGCGACTGCACCTGGGCGGCCGTGGAGAGCGAGAAGACCTTCTCGCCCGTACGGATCCGCTGCAGGTCCTGGAAGGCGGCCGAGGTGCCGTCGATCTGCTCGCAGCCCACCTTGACGGAGGTCAGCAGCGGCTTGGCGAACGGCCACTTCGAGGTGTTGTCCGCGGCCATCGGCAGCCCGCGCCCGAATCCGTTGCCGTCCTGGCAGTTCCAGTGGATGGCGTTGAACCAGTCGCCGCTGTCGAAGGAGTTGCGGTCCAGCGACTTGGAGCGCAGCAGGTCGGAGCCGGCCTGGGAGAGGGACGGACCCTGCGAGAGGGTGGCCGTCGCCATGGACAGGACCTGCATCCGGGCCCGGTCGGCGGCACTCGTCGACGCGGGCAGCTTGTACGTCAGCGCGTCGTACAGGGACTCGTTGTCGTGCGCGTCGGCGTAGGCGAGCGCGTCGCCGGGGGCCGCCGCGTAGCCGGCGGGCTGGCCGTTGTAGTCGATCTCGGAGCCCTTGACCTCCTTGCCGTCGGTGTCGGTGAAGCGGTACGCCGCCAGGTTGCCGGTCAGGCCGACCTTGATGAGGTCCTGGTAGTGCAGCAGGCGGGCCTTCTGCTCGGCCTGGGTGCCGTTGCCGGTGGAGGAGTTGGGGTCGGTGTACAGGCCCGAGCCGAAGCCCTGGACGCCGGGGTCGGAGTCGAAGGGGCTGCCGCCGCGGACGGCGTCACGGGCCCGGTCGGAGAAGGTCGCGATGCCCGTCCCCGCCATGTTCTTCTGGGTGGCCTGGACGAACCGGGCGTCGTCGGCGACCTCGCCGAAGTTCCATCCCTCGCCGTACAGGATGATCTTCTTGCCGTCGACGCCGTCCTTCGCGAGGGTCAGCCCGTCGAGGGCCTTCCTGACCGCGAGGATGTTGGCCTTGGGCTGGTGGCCCATGAGGTCGAAGCGGAAGCCGTCGACCTTGTACTCCTTGGCCCAGGTGACGATCGAGTCGACCACCAGCTTGCCCATCATGGCGTTCTCGGTCGCCGTGTTGGAGCAGCAGGTGGAGTTGGCGACGCTGCCGTCGGCGAGGAGCCGCTGGTAGTAGCCGGGGACGACCTTGTCGAGGACGCTGGTGTCGGCCTGGCCGCTCGCGGCGGTGTGGTTGTAGACCACGTCCATGACGACCCTGAGGCCGTCCTCGTTGAGCGACTTGACCATCTTGCGGAACTCGACCGTGCGGCCGGTGCCGTCGGGGTCGGTGGCGTAGGAGCCCTCGGGGACCGTGTAGTGGTACGGGTCGTAGCCCCAGTTGTAGGCGTCCTTGGCGGCGGTCTTCGCCACGCACTCCTGCTGCTTCTCGGAGTCGGCGGCGTAGGAGGCCAGGTCGCAGTCGGTGCTCTGCTGGTCCGCCTTCTTCTCGGGGATGGTGGCGATGTCGAAGGCGGGCAGCAGGTGCACGTACGAGGTGCCGGACCGCGCCAGCTTCTTCAGGTGCTGGGAGCCGTCGCTGTTCTTGTCGGTGAAGGCGAGGTAGGTGCCCTGGTCCTTCGCGGGGACGGTCTTGTCCGCCACCGAGAAGTCCCGGACGTGCAGTTCCTGGATCTGCGCGTCCTTCAGCGGTACGGCCTTGGGCTTCTTGAGCGAGGACCAGCCCGACGGGGCGAGGGACCTGGCGTCCAGGTCGACGACCAGGCTGCGCTCCGAGTCGGCGGTCAGGGCCACCGAGTACGGGTCGGTCACCTTGTTGGTGACGATCTTCCGGACGCTCGGCGCCCACACCTTCACGACGTAGCGGTAGGGCTTGCCCGTCCAGGACTTCTTTCCGGTGACGGACCAGACGCCGGTGGCGCCGTCGCGCTTCATGGCGACGGTGGAGCCGGCGAGGTCGAGGCTCACCGACTGGGCGGTCGGGGCCCACACCGAGAGGGTGGGGACACCCTTGTGGAAGACCGGCCCGAGGTGCGCCTTCGTCGCGGGGTACAGGTCGTCGAGGGCGCCGGCGATCTGCACGCCGGTGGCCGCGAGCACGGCGCCGTTCGCGGCCCGCTGCGAGGCGACGAGCTGGCCGCCGAGCGCGGAGCGCACCCGGTCGCGGTCGCGCGGGTCGACGGACCAGGCGGTGTACGCCTTCAGGTGCGGGTACCGGGCCTTCTGGGCGTCGGTGAGGGTGGTCTTCTGCAGCCGCAGCCAGCGCTCGTCGTCGCTGGTCAGCCCGCCGTCCTTGACGGCGATCGAGCCGTCGTGGGAGGAGAGGAGCTGGGTGGACACGGCGGCGTCGGAGCCGTTCCAGGCGACCGTGTAGCGGTCGATCCAGATCGCCTTGGACGTGCTCAGGTCGAGTGCGGCCGCGCTGCCCTTGGGCTGCGGAAGCAGGTACTTCTCCTGGCCGTTCAGCAGCCACACCTCGTGGCCGTTCGCCGTGAGGTCCAGCGACTGGTCGGTGGGCAGGTCCTTGTCGTCGCCCTTGTGCAGGATGTAGCTGAGGCTGGTCGCGCCCTCGGCGAGCGGCACCTCGAAGACGGCGCCGTAGGCGTCGGTCCGCACCGGCTCCAGGGGCTTCGTCCAGTCCGTGGGCGTCGCGGCCCCCGTCCAGGTGTGCAGACCCCAGCCGGCGTAGTCGCCGTCGGCACGGTGGTAGTGGACGACCGCCTTGGTCTTGTCCTGGGCGGGCAGGTCGGGCTGTTCGGTGAGGACGGTGTCCTTGCCCTGTTCGACCCAGACCTCGCCGGTCTTGGTGACGTCGATCGTGCGGTCGCTCGCGACGTCCTTGTTGCCGTCCTTGTCGATGACCAGGAAGCCGACGCTGGAGGCGCCCGGCTTCAGCTTCACGTAGGCGAAGGCGCCGTAGGCGTCGCGGCCGACGAAGTCGTGTCCGGCGGGCCAGGTCGTGCCCTCGCCGTCGGCGATGTCGCCCCAGGCGTACAGGCGCCAGTCGGTGTAGTCGCCGTCGGTGCGCTTGTAGTGGACGACCGCGTAGTCGCGCGAGGAGGCCGCCGGGACCTCCGGGGCGGGCGCGGCGCCGGTGGTGGACTCGGCCGTCGCGCTCGCGGTGCGTCCGGCCGAGTCGACGACGACGGCCTTGTAGCGCAGGGCGGTTCCGGCCGGTACGTCCTCGCCGATGGCCTGGGTGACCTTGTACGGGGCGTGGTCGGCGGAGCCGAGGGTCCGCCACGTGCCGTTGCCCACCTGGGCCGCGAAGACGACCCGGTCGAGCTGTCCGCCGGTGACGTCCGCCGACAGTTCGACGGTGCCGGTGGCGCCCGCGGCGGGGGCCTTCAGGGTCAGCGTGGGCTTGGACGCGGGGGCGGCGAGCCGGCCCGCGGCCTTGAGGACGACGGAGGAACCGGCCGGGACGGTGACGGTGACCTTCTTGTCCCCGTCGCTCTTCACCGAGGCCGAGGTTCCGTATACGGCGCGGAAGTCCGTGTTCGCCGAGCCGGTCGCGAACGTGGCCGACTCGGCCTCGTCCGCGTTGTTCACGGCGACGACGTACTCGGTGCCGGTCTTCGCGTCCGTGCGGGAGAAGGCGTAGACGCCGGCGCCGTCCGCGGCGTACCGCTCCGTCTGGACTCCGTCGGCGAGGGCCGGGTTGTCCTTGCGCAGCTTGGAGAGAGCGCTGATCGTCTTGTAGAGCGGGGCGCCCGTGTCGTAGGCGTCGCTCGCGTGGGTGCGGTCGGTGCCGATCTCGTCGTCGTCGAGGTAGTCGCCGACCTTGGAGGCGAACATCGTCTGCCGGGCGTCCTTGTCACCGCCGGAGCCGGTGAAGCCCTGCTCGTCGCCGTAGTAGACGACGGGGTTGCCGCGGCCGAGGAACATCAGCTCGTTGGCGAGCCTGTCCTTCTTCAGCAGCTCGGCGTCGGTCGCCTTCGGGTTGTCCTGGTCCAGGAAGTACCCGATGCGGCCCATGTCGTGGTTGCCGAGGAAGGTGACCTGCTCGTACGCGTTGGCCTTGTCGGTCGTGTACTTGTAGTCGTCCGCGAACAGGGACGAGAGCTTCCGCGCGCTGCCGCCCTGCGAGGCGTAGGAGCGGGCCGCGTCCTGGAACGGGAAGTCGAGGGTGGCGTCGAGGCGGCCCTGGGTGACGTACGGCGAGGTGATCGACGTGTCGGCGGAGTAGACCTCGCCGAACATGAAGAAGTTCTTGCGCCCGTGCCGGGCGGCGTACGCGTCGAGGGCGGTCGCCCACTGCGTCCAGAACTCCATGTTCACGTGCTTCACGGTGTCGATCCGGAAGCCGTCGATCCCGAAGTCCTCGACCCACTTCTCGTAGATCTTCTCCATGCCGCTGACGACCTCGGGACGCTCGGTCCACAGGTCGTCGAGGCCGGAGAAGTCGCCGTAGGTGGTGGACTCGCCGGCGTAGGTGGAGTCACCGCGGTTGGTGTACACGGTCGAGTCGTTGAGCCACGACGGGACCTTGGCGTTCTTCTTCGCGGCGGGAACCGTCGGCGTGCGGGGGAAGGAGTCGGCGTCCACCGACGGGAACCCCTTGGTGCCGTCCGCGTAGTCCGCGTCGTCGAAGGGCTTCCCGTCCTTGGTCAGGTACGGGAAGGCGCCCTTGGAGAGGTAGTTGTAGGACTGTTCCTTGTAGTCGACGACATCGGCCGTGTGGTTGGTGATGACGTCGAAGAAGACCTTCATGCCCTTGGCGTGGGCCTTGGAGATCAGTGTCTCCAGGTCCTTGTTGGTGCCGAAGTGCGGATCGACCTTGGTGAAGTCGGTGATCCAGTAGCCGTGGTAGCCGGCCGAGGCGTCCTTGCCGGTGCCCTGGACGGGCTGGTTCTTGAAGATCGGCGCCATCCAGATGGCGGTGGTGCCGAGGCCCTTGATGTAGTCGAGCCGCTTGGTCAGACCCTTGAGGTCGCCGCCCTGGTAGAAGCCCTTGTCGGTGGGGTCGTACCCGGTCGAGAGCCTCGAACCGGTCAGTCCGCCCTTGTCGTTGGACGTGTCGCCGTTGGCGAAGCGGTCCGGCATCACGAAGTAGAACTGGTCACGGGTGGAGTCGTGCCGTGTCGGCTCGGCGGCGAGCTTCGCGTCCGACGGCGGTGCGGGCGGGGTCTGGGCCCTCGCCACAAGGGGTTGCGCAAGCGATACGGCCAGTGCGGCTGCGAGGACGGCTGCACGCAGCCTGGGGCGGCTGGTGCGGCTCGCCGGCCCTCTCGGTATCAGGTCCACAGTCGTGAACTCCTAGCGATTACGGCGTACTCGGGTCCGACCCCGCGCAGCGTTTCGGCCACGATGCCGAACGCCCGCGTGACCGTATCGCTCACGCAAGGTTTACAGCAAGAGTCTTGCAACATGCGGAAAGGCTTTTCAGCAGCTGGACTTGCCCGCGTAGACCGCGAGGGCCGTGTTGGCGCCCAGCGTCGCCGTGAACTGGCCCGAACTGTTCACGGTGATGCTCGTGTTGTTCTGGACGTTGCAGTACGTTCCCGCGGCCAGGGAGGTGCTGTACGTCCGGCTCAGTGAGGAGGTCTCGTGGTTGATGGCCACGAAGCCCTTGCTCCCCCGGCCGAAAGCGATCGCGTCGTTGCCGTTGTCCCACCAGTTGGAAAGCGCTTGCCCCCGGGTGGCGTTACGGAAGGCGACCATCGACTTGATCTCCGGCCAGGCGTGCTGACACTTCCAGCCGTCCTGCCAGCAGGCGTTGACCGTACCGCCGTTGGGCGGCCCGGCGTCCGCGTTCGACCACTCGTAGCCGGAGTTGATGTCGGGGGCGCCGTAGGGGTAGGCGAGCATGAAGACGTTGGCGAGGGTGTAGTTCGCCCCGTCCTTGTAGTTGAGCGTGGAGCCGTTGCGCTCGGTGTCGTGGTTGTCGACGAAGACGGCCGAGACCGAGCTGCTCATGTAGCCCCAGCCCTCGCCGTAGTTCTTCAGGTAGGCGAGGTTCTCGTTGTTGAAGACCCGCTTGAGGTCGTAGGCGTAGCGGAACTCCTGGACGTCGCCGTTGCCGGTGTACTCGGTGGGCTGCACGGCCTCGCCGGCGCCGTAGATGGCCTCCTGCTTCCAGTAGACGGACGGGTTGCTCAGCCGGGACTTGATGTTGGCGAGGTCGGCGGCCGGCATGTGCTTGGCCGCGTCGATCCGGAAGCCGTCGACGCCGTAGCCGAGCAGGGTGTTCATGTAGCCGGCGATGGCCGACCGGACGTAGGACTCGCCGGTGTCCAGGTCGGCGAGGCCGACGAGTTCGCAGTTCTGGACGTTGGCGCGGTTGGTGTAGTCGCTGATGGTGGAGGTGCAGTCGTCCATGTCGGCGGACGAGTAGAGGCCCGGGTAGTTGTACTTCGTGTACGAAGAGCCTCCCGTGCCGGTGCCGGAACCGGCCGCCATGTGGTTGATCACCGTGTCCGCCACGACCTTCACACCGGCCGCGTGACAGGTGCTGACCATGTTCTTGAAGGCGGTGGCGTCACCGAGCCGGCCGGCGATCCTGTAGCTGACGGGCTGGTACGAGGTCCACCACTGCGAGCCCTGTATGTGCTCGGCGGGCGGGGACACCTGGACGTAGCCGTATCCGGCGGGGCCCAGCGTGTTGGTGCATTCCTTGGCCACCGAGTCGAACTTCCACTCGAACATGACGGCGGTGACGTCCTTGGTGCCGGGCGGCGAGGCCGCCGCCGTACCGGGGGGAACGGCCACCGTGACCGCCAGGCCCGCCACGAGGGCGAACGAGGCCGCGAGCTTCTTCCGTGCCATGTGTGTACTCCTGCACTACGTCGTGCGGGTGGGGGGATCGGAACGTACCGCTTGCAATCATGTTTCAGCAAGATGTCGAAAGAACTTTCAACTTCCTTATTGACGCGCTCCCTTGGGCGGTCCCACGCTCCACACGGGTCAGCTTCCGCGCCCCGCGGCCGTGCTGACCGATCCCGAGAGGAGCCGCATCCCCGATGGTCTTACGGCGAAGAAGGATGTCCCGGCTGCTGGCGACCGTCGCCCTGGCGCTCGGCGGGCTGGCCGCACTGCCCGCCCAGCGGGCGGCAGCGGCGACGGACACCGGTGTCCCCAACGGCGACGTGATCGCCAACCTGTGGGATTGACATCCTCCCCCTCTCAAGCAAAGGGGATTCCAGCCCGTGTGGGTTGGGGTTCACGGGTGTTCGAGCGGCTGGTGGCCGTTGTCACCCCTCCGGCACCGGTTGTTCGCCGGGGGCGGGGGATCCCGCCCTGTCCTGCCGCGACGTTGGTTGCTGCGTTGGTGTCGGCGTTGCAGGTGAAGCCGCAGGAGGAGCAGGCGAACTCGGCTTGGCTCTTGCGCGAGTTCTTGTCGGTCCAACCGCAGGCGCTGCAGCGCAGACTGGTGTAGGGGGCGGGGACGTCCTCGACGCGGCCTGGGGCCTTGTGCCCGGTGCGTTGCCGGAGCAGGCCCCAGCCCTGGGCAAGGATGACTCGGTTCAGGCCGGCCTTCTGCTTGACCTGCTTGCCGGGCTGCTCGGCAGTTCCTCTCGCCGAGCGGGTCATGTTCTTGATGTTCAGTTTCTCGAACCGCACCAGGTCGTAGCTGCGGGCGAGCATCGTGCTGGTCTTCTCGCACCAGTCCTTGCGCCGGTCGGCTTCGCGGGCCTTGATACGGGCGGCCCTGGCGTACTCGGTGCTCTTGCGCTCGCTGCCCTTGGGCGCGCGGGCGGCACGGCGTTGGTGTTTGCGGATCCGGGCGCGTTCCCTGACGGTGAGCTGGGGGCAGTTCAGTTTCCGCCCGTCGGAGAGGGCGGCGGTGATGGCCACGCCCCGGTCGATGCCGATGACCTCACCCGTGCCGGGCCCGTCGACGGGGGCGGGGACGACGGCGAACGCGATGTGCCACCGGCCGCTGCGCAAGGTGACACGGAAAGTCTTGGCCTTGGGCAGTTCGGGCCGGGTGAGCCGGAACCGGACCCAGCCGCAGCCGGGTACCTTGACCCTGAGCCCACCTGCGGTTGAGTTTCTGTACAACGACCGAGCGGCCCATGACCTGTTTTCCGGTCTTTGCGTTGAGCTTCGGCGAGCCGTCCGCATTGAGCTCCGGGACGCGGTCGGTGCCGATGACGCGAAAGCCCTCGTGCACGTGCTTTCTGCGCCAGGTCGGCTCACCGAACCCGTAGGTGAAGCGGGCGCCCTTCGCCGTGGCGAAGTCCTTCAGGGCCTGCTGCTGCACGTCCGCGTTCCCAGCCCCGAGCCATGGATTGTCACGCCGGGCCTCGGTGAGCTGGCGGCACTGCTCGGCGAAACCGGGAGCCGCCCCGCGGCCCTTGCACCAGTGCGCGTGCTGCTCGACGGCGAGGTTCCAGACGTACCGGGCGTGCGCGCAGTGCTCGAGCATGACACCCGCCTGCTCACCCGTCGGATACATCCGAAACCGTGCCATGACCGTGAACCTAGCCCGCACGTTCCCCGACCGCCCACACCATCGACCGACATCACCCGTGCGAGTGGCCATACCCGGGCGCCGGGTACTCCGTGAGCGACACCTGGAGGTAACGGCCGGGGAAAGGAAGAAGACCCGCGCGAAAGCGGTGCTCCGGTGGTCAGGACCGGAGCAC
>NZ_JBHYXD010000037.1:52467-78733 GCF_042751995.1 Streptomyces sp. NPDC059371
CTCTTGTCGCCTATCCGTCGGCTAACCCCCCCCCCCCCCGCCTCTTCGGGGTGTGGCGGTCTCACCCCCCCCCCCCCCCGCTTCCGCGCGGGTCGGATCACGCGTGGGTCAGGTCACGCGTGGGTCAGACGGCCCACCAGACGGTGGTGTCGGCGGGCAGCTTCGCCTGGCCGTCCTGCGACACGGTCACCTCGCCGCTGGCGACGAGCACCCGGCCGTACGCGGGGACGGTCACGGTCTTGGACCCGGTGTTCGCGGTGCACACGAAGTCACCGCGCTGGAAGGCGAGTACGCCCTCCGGGGCGGTCAGCCACGTGACGGTGTCGCCCGCGCCGAGGTCGGCGCGCTCCCGCCGCACGGCCAGCGCGTCGCGGTACAGCTCCAGGGTGGAACCCGCGACACCGCTCTGCGCCTCGACGCTCAGCTCGGCCCACTCGGCCGGCTGCGGCAGCCAGCTTCCGCCGTCACCGAAGCCGTACGACGGGCCGGTGCGGGTCCACGGGATCGGCACCCGGCAGCCGTCGCGGAAGCCGTCCTGTCCGGCGCCCCGGAAGAAGGCCGGGTCCTGGCGCGCCTCGTCCGGCAGGTCGACGACGTCGGGCAGGCCGAGCTCCTCGCCCTGGTACACGTAGGCGGAGCCGGGCAGCGCCAGCATCAGCAGGCTCGCGGCGCGGGCCCGGCGCAGCCCGAGCTCACGGTCGCCCGCGGTGCGGATCTGGGTGCCGAGGCCGGCCTCGTTGGCGAAGCGGGTGGCGTGCCGGGTCACGTCGTGGTTGGACAGCACCCAGGTGGAGGGCGCGCCCACCGGGCGCATCGCGTCGAGCGTGCGGTCGATCACCGCGCGCAGCTCCTCGGCCTCCCAGTGGGAGCCCAGGTACTGGAAGTTGAAGGCCTGGTGCAGCTCGTCGGGGCGCACGTAGTTCGCGGTGCGCTCGACGGTGGGCGTCCACGCCTCGGCGACGAAGATGCGCTCGCCCGAGTACTCGTCGAGGATCGTGCGCCACTGGCGGTAGATGTCGTGCACGCCGTCCTGGTCGAAGAACGGCATGACATCGTTGCCCAGCAGTTTGAGCTGGTCGTGGTCGCCGAGGTCCGGCAGGCCCTCCGCCTTGACCATGCCGTGGGCGACGTCGATACGGAAGCCGTCGACGCCCATGTCCAGCCAGAACCGCAGGATCGAGCGGAACTCGTCGCCCACGGCCGGGTGTTCCCAGTTGAAGTCGGGCTGCTCGGGCGCGAAGAGGTGCAGGTACCACTCTCCGGCGGTGCCGTCGGGCTCGGTGACCCGGGTCCAGGCCGGGCCGCCGAAGATGGACTCCCAGTCGTTGGGCGGCAGTTCGCCGTTCTCGCCCTTGCCGGGGCGGAAGTGGTAGCGGTCGCGCAGCGAGGAGCCGGGGCCCTCGCGCAGCGCGCGCTTGAACCACTCGTGCTGGTCGGAGGAGTGGTTGGGCACGAGGTCGACGATGATCCGCAGCCCGAGACCGTGGGCGTCGCGGATCAGGGCGTCGGCGTCCAGCAGGTTGCCGAACATGGGGTCGACGGCCCGGTAGTCCGCCACGTCGTAGCCGGCGTCGGCCTGGGGCGAGGCGTAGAAGGGGCTGAGCCACACGGCGTCCACGCCGAGGTCGCGCAGGTACGGGAGTCGGGCACGTACGCCCTCCAGGTCGCCCATGCCGTCGCCGTTGCTGTCGGCGAAGCTGCGCGGATAGACCTGGTAGATCACCGCGTCGCGCCACCAGTCGCGATGCGCGGCGACGGTGGCGAGAACGGAGTTCGGGGCCTGGTCGGCGGAGTGCTGGCTCATGGCGTCCTTGATGCGATGAGGGTCCCCGGGTCCGGGCGCTGCCGGGCGATGGGGAGGAATTCGGCTGTGGGGGCAGACCCTGCTCACGCGAGGCCGGGAGCACGGGGCGGAAGGCGTCGGGGCGGGGGATGAGGCGGCCGCGGTACTGGCGGGGTCGGATGGGCACCGCGGCCGCCACCCGCGCGCGATGAGCGCGCGGGAGACTGGGGCGTTCGGGGGCGTCCTCGCGGATCAGCCCTTCGTGCCGCCCGCGGTGAGTCCGGTCACCAGGTTCTTCTGCACGAGGTAGAAGAAGGCGGAGACGGGTATGGCGACCAGCACGGCGGTGGCCGCCATCAGGTTGCGCTGCGCGTCGTGCTCGCTGACGAAGCTCTGGAGGCCGACCGCGAAGGTGTACTTCGAGTCGTCCAGCATGAACGTCGAGGCGAAGGCGACCTCACCGAACGCGGTGATGAAGTTGTAGAACGCGGCCACCGCGAGACCCGGCTTGGCGAGCGGCAGGATCAGCCGGAAGAAGGTGCCGAAGGGGCTCAGTCCGTCGACCCGGCCGGCCTCGTCGATCTCGAACGGGATGGTGTCGAAGTAGCCCTTGAGCAGCCAGGCGCTGTAGGGCACCGCCGTCGAGCAGTAGACGAGGATCAGGCCGAAGTAGTTGTCGATGAGCTGCAGGTCCGAGAGGATCTGGTACATCGGCACGATCAGTACGGCGATCGGGAACATCTGGGTGACCAGCAGGACCCACATGAACTTCTTGTAGCCGGGGAAGCGCATGCGCGAGACGGCGTAGCCGGTGGTGGCCGCGACCATCACGCCGATGACCGTGGTGCCGAGCGACACGATGAGCGAGCTCTTCATCCACTCGAAGAAGTTCGTGTGCTGGAGCACGAAGGAGTAGTTGTCGAACGTCATCGTGTTCCAGATGCGTCCGGGGTGCAGGTAGTCGTCCTGGTCCGGACCGAGGGACAGGAAGACCAGCCAGGCGATCGGGAACAGCGCGACCAGGCTCGCGACGGTCAGGATGCCGTGGGAGACCAGCGAGCCGAGGAGGCCGCGCCGGCCGCGCCGGGGCGCCGGGCGGGGCGACTCGGCGGACCTGGTGGCCTCGTCGGCCGGAGGCGTCTGCAGTGTGGTGGTACTCATGGAGACTCCTGCCTCAGATCGCGAGCTGCTGGTCATTGCGGTTCAGCCAGCGGCGGTAGAAGGAGGTGAAGACGATCAGGATGGCCAGCAGCAGCATGCCGTAGGCCGCCGACTGAGCGAAGTCACGCGGCTGCTGTCCGAAGCCGAGGTAGTAGGCCCAGGTGACGAGGATCTGCGCGTCCGGCGCGGTGCTGCCGAAGAGCAGGAAGATCACGGCGAACTGGTTGAAGGTCCAGATGATGCCGAGGAGCACGACGGTGGAGCTGACCGACCTGAGGCCCGGCAGGGTCACGAAGCGGAACTGCTGCCATTTGTTGGCGCCGTCCATCTCGGCGGCCTCGTACAGGGTCCCGTCGATGGACTGCAGTCCGCCGAGCAGCGAGACCATCATGAACGGCACACCGCACCAGGTGTTGACCATGATGGCGGCGAAGCGCTGCCAGAAGGTGTCCTCCAGCCACGCGGGCGCCGGCAGGTGCACCGCGTCGAGCATGGAGTTGATGATGCCGCCGTCGGCGAGCATGAAGCGCCAGCCGAACACGGTGACGAAGGTCGGTACGGCCCAGGGCAGCACCAGGATCAGCCGGTAGACCGTACGGCCGCGCAGCTTCTGGTTGAGCAGCAGCGCGAGGCCCAGGCCGACGCAGTAGTGCAGGGCGACGCAGATGACGGTCCAGGCGATGGTCCAGATGAAGTGCGACCAGAAGCGGTCGTACGACGTCGGACCCCACAGGATGTCCTTGTAGTTGTCCAGACCGATGAACTTGTAGGTGGCGTCGATGTGGTTGACGCCGATCGTGCGGGCCGAGTTGAGGCTGTTCGCGTCCGTCAGCGTCAGATAGAGGCCCCGTACCAGGGGATAGAGCACCAATCCGCCGAGTACGACGACGACCGGGGCGATCATCGCGTACGCGTACCAGTACTTCTGGTACGAGTGCTTGAGACGCTGCATCCGGCCGGGACGCGGTGCTCGGTCACCGCGGCGCTTGCCGGTCGCGCGGTCGATGGCGACTGTCATGGTTCGACACCTTCTGCAAGATCAGGAGTTGGGCGCACACAGCCGGTGGCCGCCGGGTCCGTTCCCCACTGTGGGGGTCCCCCCGGCCCGACGGAAGTCGGGCGGGGGAAGGATCCGGCGGCCACACGGGCTCACTTGCTGAAGTCCGGGACCAGCTTGGCGATCGCCAGTTCGGCGTTGCTCAGGCCCTTGTCCAGGGACTCCTTGCCACCCGCGATCTTCGGCAGCTCGGTGTCGAGCGGGCCCCAGAGGGAGCCGTACTCGGGCAGCGCCGGGCGCGGCTGGGCGGCGGGGAGGACGCCCTGGTAGCCGGCGATGCCCGGGTCGGCCTTGACCTCGGCGGTGTAGGCGTCGTCACGCGTCGGCAGCGTGGAGTTCTTGAGCGCGATCTCCGACTGCGACTTCGCGGAGGTCATGAAGTTCAGGAACTTCAGCGAGGCCTCCTGGTGGGCCTTGTCCGAACCCGCGTACACGGAGAGGTTGTGGCCGCCGGTCGGGGCGCCAGCCTTTCCGGTGGAGCCGGCCGGGACGGTGGCGATACCGAGGTTCGCCTTGTCCGCGAAGGCCGAGCCCTTGTAGAAGTTGGTGATCTCCCACGGGCCCTGGATGATCGCGGCGACCTTGCCGTTGACGAAGGCGTCCTGGATGTGGGCGTACGCGTCGGCGGTGGTGTCCGCCTTGTGCAGGCCCTTGCCGGAGAACAGACCCTGCCAGGTGCCGAAGGCCTTCTTGGCCTCGGGCGAGTTCACCGTGATCTTCTTCGCGGTGGCGTCGACGGTGTTCGTGCCCTCGCCGTAGAGGAAGGACTGCGCGTAGTAGGCCTGGGTCGAGCCCCAGTAGCCGTCGACGCCCGTCTTCTTCTTGATCGTCGCGGCGGCGGTCTTCAGGTCGCCCCAGGTCTTCGGGGCCTCCTTGATACCGGCCTTCTCGAACAGCGCCTTGTTGTAGACGAGCGCGAGGGTGTCGGTGACGAACGGCACACCGTACGTCTTGCCGTCGTACTTCGCCTGCTCGATCAGGTTGGGCTGGAACTTCGCCTGGTCCGCGAGGGCCGCGGTGCCGTCGAGCGGCAGGAAGTAGCCCTTCTTCGCGAAGGCCGGGGTCCAGCCGACCTCGGAGCGCAGGACGTCCGGGGCGCCGGAGGCACCGGCGGCCGTGTCGAACTTGTTCTGCGCCTGGTCGAAGGGCACGTTGACGTACTTGACCTTGATGGTCGGGTTGGCCTTCTCGAACTCCTTGGCCAGTGCCTTGTACGTCGGCGCCTCATTGGTGGCGTTGGAGGTGTCCCACCAGGTGATGGTGGTGGGACCGGCAGACTTGTCGTCGCTGCTGTCACTGCCGCCGCAGGCCGTCGCCGCGAGGGCGATGGACGCCACCAGCGCGGTGGCCGCTATGCCACGCCGCATGAGATCTCCTTGAGGGTGAAAGCCCGAGTAGGTGGGGAATCGGTCCCGCCCGATTCCCTCGCCTGCTTGCCGACTGCGCCGTTGCGTCTGCTGGGCGACGTGAACGTAACAGCGTTGTAAGCGGCGCGAAAGGTTTTGCAGCAAAAAAGTGCAAGAGCTGACGACAGTTATGGCCCCGTGACCTCGTGGCGACCGTCCCGCAACCCTGCTACCGGGCCGCTCAGCACACATCCGAACCTCTGTGCAAGACTCTGCAAGCTCTTGCCACGGGGGACGCGCACGGGGATCATCGGCCGTCAGTGCCTTGCAGGAGCCACCCCTTTCCGCGCGGCACACGCACGGGACACCGAGCCGACCAGAACACGAGGGAGCGCGATGACGCAGCAGCCCGGAGCGGGCCGAGCAACCGCCCGCACACGGCGTCTGGTTGGTGGGCAGGGCGAGATGCGGCCGGTACAGTCCAATCCTGTGACCACACGGCTTGCCGACATCGCAGCCCAGGCGGGGGTCAGTGAGGCGACCGTCAGTCGCGTCCTGAACGGGAAGCCGGGCGTCGCCGCGACCACGCGCCAGTCAGTACTGGCCGCGCTCGACGTCCTGGGCTACGAGCGCCCGGTGCGCCTGCGGCAGCGCAGCGAGGGCCTGGTGGGCCTCATAACCCCCGAGCTGGAGAACCCGATATTCCCTGCCCTCGCGCAGGTGATCGGGCAGGCCCTGACGCGCCAGGGCTACACCCCCGTGCTCGCGACCCAGACCCCGGGCGGCTCCACCGAGGACGAGCTGACCGAGATGCTGGTCGACCGCGGGGTCGCCGGCATCATCTTCGTCTCCGGACTGCACGCCGACACCTCGGCCGACATGCAGCGGTACGAGCAACTGCGCGGTCGCGGTGTCCCGTTCGTCCTGGTCGACGGCTTTTCGCCCAAGGTGCAGGCGCCGTTCATCTCCCCGGACGACCGCGCCGCGATGGCCCTCGCGGTCACCCACCTCGCCTCCCTCGGGCACACCAAGATCGGACTCGCCCTCGGCCCCAAGCGGTTCGTCCCGGTGCAGCGCAAGATCGAGGGCTTCGTGCGCTCGATGCAGGAGCAGTTCGACCTGAACCCCGCGGACGTCGAGGAGCGACTGGTCCAGCACTCGCTGTACACGCTGGAGGGCGGCCAGGCCGCCGCGAACGCCCTCATGGACCGCGACTGCACGGCGATCGTCTGCGCCAGCGACATGATGGCGCTCGGCGCGATACGGGCGGCACGCCAGCGCGGCCTGGAGGTCCCCACGGACATCTCGGTCGTGGGATTCGACGACTCTCCGCTGATCGCCTTCACCGACCCGCCGCTCACGACGGTCCGCAAGCCGGTGCCGGCGATGGGCCAGGCCGCGGTGCGCACGCTGCTGGAGGAGATCGGCGGGACGCCCGCGCCCCACAGCGAGTTCGTGTTCATGCCGGAGCTCGTGGTGCGCGGTTCGACCGCTTCCGCCCCCGGGGACCGGAATCGTCCCTGAACAGGACGACAAATCGCCCCTGAGAAGGATGACAAAGGGGGCGAAGCACTCCCGCGGGTGTAGAAAATGCGGCCAGGACCCGACCAGAGCATCATCGGTGAGGGAAGGCTTTTCTGGCAGACTCTGTGCCTATGGGTGATTCGACCGTGACGACACTGGAAGGCCGGGAGCAGACCACTCCACAGCCCGTCGCGGAGGAGAACGCGGGGAACAGACTCCTGCGCCGTATGCGGAGCCCGCGTCGCCCCCGCCTCTGGTTCGAAGTCCTGCTCATCGCCGTGAGTTACTGGACGTACTCACTGATCCGCAACGCCGTGCCGGAGCAGAGACACGAAGCGCTCCGCAACGCGGACTGGATCTGGCGGATGGAGCACCACCTCGGCATCGCCGTCGAGGAATCGGTCAACCACGCCGTGAACTCGGTCGGGTGGCTGATCATCGGGATGAACTACTACTACGCGACCCTGCACTTCGTGGTGACGCTGAGTGTCCTGGTCTGGCTGTACCGCTGTCATCCCGGCCGCTATGCGGCGGCCCGTCTCGCGCTTCTCGCCACCACGGTGGTGGCCCTCGTCGGCTACTACTTCTTCCCGCTCGCGCCACCCCGTCTGATGACCGGCAGCACCTTCGTCGACACGGTCATGGTCCACGAGACCTGGGGCTCGATGGCCTCCGGCGACCTGAAACACATGTCCAACCAGTACGCCGCGATGCCGTCCATGCACATCGGCTGGTCCCTGTGGTGCGGGCTGACCGTCTTCGCGCTGGCCAAGGCACCCTGGGCACGCATCCTCGGCGTTCTCTACCCGGCGGCCACCCTCGTGGTCATCGTCGCCACCGCCAACCACTTCTGGCTGGACGCGGTGGGCGGCCTGCTCTGCCTCGCCTTCGGCTTCCTGGTGACGCGCCTGTGGTACGGCGCGCTGCCGTACGCGCTGCCGCAGTGGGTACCGGGGACACGCGGGGCACCGGTCCTGCGGACGACGGAGTGAACACCGTCGTCCGCCCTCACCGTGGGCGACCACCGGACGGTCACGTTCAGTGACCGCCGGGTGCCGACCCGTAGAACAGTTCGTCCACCACGGCCCGGGCCCGCCGGGTGGTGCGCCTGTAGTCGTCGAGCATGTCTCCGACGTGCCCCGGGTCGTATCCGAGATAGCGGCCCACGGCGGCCAGCTCCCGCCCGTCGGAGGGGAAGGTGTCACCGGCCCTGCCCCGGACGAGCATCACGGCGTTGCGCACCCGGGTGGCCAGCACCCAGGCCTCGTCCAGCGTCGCCGCGTCCTCCGTCGACAGCAGGTCCGCCGCGCTCGCCGCGGCCAGCGCCTGGCGGGTCCGGGTCGTCCTGAGGCCCGGCTCGGCCCAGCCGTGCCGGAGCTGGATGAGCTGGACCGTCCACTCCACGTCGGAGAGGCCGCCGCGCCCCAGCTTGGTGTGCAGGGTGGGGTCGGCGCCGCGCGGCATCCGCTCCGACTCCATCCGGGCCTTCAGCCGCCGGATCTCCCGCACGGCCTCCTCGCCGAGGCCCTCCGCCGGATACCTGAGCGGGGCGACGAGCTCGATGAACCGGCTCCCCAGGTCCGCGTCCCCGGCCACGACCTCCGCCCGCAGCAGCGCCTGCGACTCCCACACCAGCGACCAGCGCCGGTAGTACGCCTCGTACGACTTCAGGGTCCGTACCAGCGGCCCGGACTTCCCCTCGGGCCGCAGATCCGCGTCGATCAGGAGCGGCGGATCCGCGCTGGGGAGCTGGAGCAGCCGCCGCATCTCGGACACCACGGCGTTCGCGGCCCGGGCGGCCTCCTGCTCGTCCACGCCCTCGCGGGGCTCGTGCACGAAGAGGACGTCCGCGTCGGAGCCGTAGCCGAGCTCGTGGCCGCCGAAGCGGCCCATCCCGATCACCGCGAACCGGGTGGGCAGCGTGTCGCCCCAGCCGTCCCGCACCACGGCCCGCAGGGTGCCCGCGAGCGTCGCCGCGGTCAGGTCCGAGATCGCACCGCCGACGAGGTCGACCAGCGCCCCCTGATCGGCGACGGCCGGCGTCTCCTCCGTCCCGTAACTGGCGACGATGTCCGTCGCGGCGATACGGAACAGCTCCCGGCGCCGGACACCGCGCGCGACGGTCACGGCCTGCTCTCCGCCGTCGGCCCGGCGCACCGCGGCGAGGATCTCCTGCTCGAGCTGGGCCCGGCCGCGCGGCTCCAGGCCGCCGCTCTCCCCGTCGCCCAGCAGGGCCACCGCCTCCGGCGCGCGCATCAGCAGGTCGGGGGCGAGCCGGCCCGCCGACAGCACCCGCGCGAGGTTCTCGGCGGCGGCACCCTCGTCCCGGAGCAGCCGCAGATACCACGGGGTCTTGCCCAGCGCGTCCGACACCTTGCGGAAGTTCAGGAGCCCGGCGTCGGGGTCCGCGGAGTCCGCGAACCAGCCCAGCAGCACGGGGAGCAGGGTCCGCTGGATGGCGGCCTTGCGGCTGACCCCGGAGGCCAGCGCCTCCAGATGGCGCATGGCGGACGCCGGATCGGCGTACCCGAGGGCGACGAGCCGCTCCCTGGCCGCGTCCGGGCTCAGCCTGCTCTCGCCCGGCGCCAGTTGGGCGACCGCGTCGAGCAACGGCCGGTAGAACAGCTTCTCGTGCAGCCGCCGGACCATGGCCGCGTGCCGCTTCCACTCCCGGTTCAGTTCCCTGACCGGGTCGACGCGCAGCCCCAGCGACCGTCCGATCCGGCGCAGATCGGCCTCGTCCGTCGGCACCAGATGGGTGCGCCGCAGCCGGAAGAGCTGGATGCGGTGCTCCATCGACCGCAGGAAGCGGTAGGCGTCGTCGAGCTGTACGGCGTCGGCGCGCCCCACGTATCCGCCCGCGGCGAGTGCTTTCAGGGCGTCCAGGGTGGTGCCGCTGCGCACGGTCGTGTCGGCCCGGCCGTGCACCAACTGCAGGAGCTGTACGGCGAATTCGACGTCCCGCAGTCCACCCGGGCCGAGCTTCAGCTCCCGTTCGATCTCGGCGGCCGGGATGTTCTCCACGACCCGGCGCCGCATCTTCTGCACGTCGGGGACGAAGTTCTCCCGCTCGGCGGCGTGCCACACGAGCGGGGCCAGCGTGGCGACGTACTCCTCGCCCAGCTCCAGGTCCCCGGCCACCGGGCGGGCCTTGAGCAGCGCCTGGAACTCCCAGGTCTTGGCCCACCGCTGGTAGTAGGCGAGATGGCTGCTGAGCGTGCGCACCAGGGGGCCGTTGCGTCCCTCGGGACGCAGATTGGCGTCGACCGGCCAGATGCTGCCCTCGACGGTCGTCTCCGAGCAGATCCGCATCATGTGCGAGGCGAGGCGGGTGGCCGCCTGCACGGACTTCCCCTCGTCGGCCCCCTCGGTGCCCTCCGCGACGAAGATCACGTCGACGTCGGAGACGTAGTTCAGCTCGTGTCCCCCGCACTTGCCCATCGCGATGACGGCGAGCCGGCACAGCGCGGCGTCGTCGGGCGCGGCGGCACCGGCGATGGCGAGCGCGGCGCGCAGGGTCGCGGTGGCGAGGTCGGCGAGTTCGGCGGCGGTCTGGGCGAGGTCGGTGGTGCCGCACACGTCGCGCGCGGCGATGGAGAGCAGGCAGCGGCGGTAGGCGACGCGCAGCGAGACGGGGTCCGCGGCGTCCGCGAGCCCCCGCTCGAACTCCCGGACCCCGGGATGCAGGTCCCGCGCCTCGTAGGTGACGAGAACCTGCCAGTCGTGCGGGTGCCGGGCGAGATGGTCGCCGAGCGCGGCGGAGGCTCCGAGCACCCCGAGCAGCCGGTCCCGCAGCGGTTTGGCCGCGATCAGCGTGTCGAGGAGTTCCCGCTGGGCCGGCGGGCCGTCCTGGGCCTCGACGAGCCGGACGAGTCCGAGCAGGGCGAGGTCGGGGTCGGCGGTGGCGCCCAGCGCGTCCAGGAGCACCGGGTCGTTCCGCACGGGTGCCAGTTCGGGCCCCTCCAGGAGCCCCTCGGCCGCCGATGGATCGGTGAAGCCGTGCCGCAGCAGCCGCGTGAAGGTACTGCTTCTGCGCCCCGGCGCCGTCATCCCGGCCTCCTGTCGGATCGGACTCCACGGATCATCGGATCAAGGTCGTGCGAAGCGAGCCTAACCCCGGTCTCCAGGGTGGCGCCCCGCACCGGTCCGGGCTTCCGTGGACAGTGCCGTGAGCCGTACGACGGGGGAGTCAGGCCATGGACATGGCCCTCGAAGTGATCCTGCTGCCGGTCTCCGACGTGGACCGGGCCATGGAGTTATACCGGGAGGTGGGCCAACCGGCCCACGATCGCCGACGGGAGCAGTTCATCCGATCTTCATCCCTCGGGTTGAGGGGCGTGGGTCGCGGGAATGTTGGCGTGCGCATGCTCTGTCCGCACCGCCACCGTCGCATCTCCCCCCCACCGGAGGTCTGAAGTGTCCGGCAGAAACGTGTACACCCGCAGCCGTGCCGTCGTGGCATCCGCCCTCGCCTTCACCGCGGTAGCGGTGGGGCTGTGGACGGGCTTCGCCGGCTCGGCTCCCGCGCACGCCGCGGCCGCGGTCCCGACCCCGGACCACGTCGTCGTCGTGGTCTTCGAGAACCACGCGTACAGCCAGGTGATCGGCTCCTCCAGCGCCCCGTACATCAACTCGCTCAAGACCGGCGGGGCCAACCTCTCCCAGTCGTACGCCGAGACGCACCCGAGCCAGCCCAACTACTTCGCCCTGTTCTCCGGCTCCACCCAGGGCATCACGGACGACAGTTGCTACACGCCCGGCTTCTCCTCCGCCCCGAACCTCGCCTCCGAGCTGATCGCCGCGGGCAAGACCTGGGGCAGCTACAACGAGACGCTGCCCAGCCAGGGTTCGACCACGTGCAGCAGCGGGAACTACGCCCGCAAGCACAACCCCTGGTTCGGCTTCAGCAACGTCCCGACGTCCAGCGCCAAGACCTTCACCCAGTTCCCGACGGACTACACGACGCTTCCGCAGGTCTCCTTCGTGGTCCCGAACCTGTGCAGCGACATGCACGACTGCTCGGTGTCCACCGGTGACACCTGGCTGAAGAACAACCTGAGCGCGTACGCCACCTGGGCCAAGACCCACAACAGCCTGCTCGTCGTCACCTTCGACGAGGACAACCGGCTCGCCGGCAACAAGATCCCGACGGTGCTGTACGGCCAGCGGGTGACCGCCGGATCCTCGTCCTCCACCACGTACAACCACTACGACCTGCTGCGCACGCTGGAGGACATGCACGGCCTCTCGCACGCCGGCAACGCGGCCTCCGCCAAGGACATCACGGGCATCTGGACGTCCTGACATGTACCTTGCGGACAGCCGCGCCGGTACACCGGAGACAGCGGCGGCGTCCGCGGAGAGCGCCGCCCGGCCCCGCGCCGGGCGGCGCCTCACCGCGGTCGGGCCCACGGTGCTGGCACTCGGCACGGTCAGCCTGATCACCGACGTCTCCTCGGAGATGGTGACGGCCGTCCTGCCCCTGTACCTGGTGGCGGGCCTCGGCCTGTCCCCTCTCGGCTTCGGGCTCCTCGACGGGATCTACAACGGTTTCTCGGCCCTGGTCCGCCTGGCCGGGGGCCATCTCGCCGACCGGGGCGGCGGCCGCCACAAGTGGGTGGCGGGCGCCGGATACGCCCTGTCGGCAGCCTGCAAACCGCTGCTCCTGGTGGCCCAGACCCTGACCCCCATCGGCCTGGTCCTCGCCGCCGACCGCACCGGCAAGGGCCTGCGCACCGCGCCGCGCGACGCCCTGATCTCCCTGTCGAGCAGCCCCGGCACCCGCGGCCGCGCCTTCGGCGTCCATCGCGCGATGGACACGGCGGGCGCCCTGCTCGGCCCGCTCGTCGCGTTCCTGATCCTCCGGGCGACCGTCGACGGCTACGACGCGGTGTTCACGGTGAGCTTCTGTGTGGCCGTGGTGGGCGTCCTGGTCCTGGTGCTGTTCGTACCGGGCGGCCCGGCCGTGCGGGCCACATCCGTGGCGGAGACACCGGCCGAGCGGGCCGCGTCCATGGCGGAAGCAGCGGCGGCGCGGGCCGCGTCCGTGACGGAGACACCGGCGGCGCGGACCGTGCCCGTCGCGGAGACACCGGCGGCGCGGACCGTGCCCGTCGCGGAGACACCGGCAGCGCGGACCGTGCCCGTCGCGGAGACACCGGCAGCGCGGACCGTGCCCGTCGAGGACACACCGGCGGCGCGGACCGTGCCCGTGGCAGAACCACCGGCCGAGCCCAGCGCCACCCCCGCCGAACGTGCCGCGCCCCCCGCGCCCCGCCCCACCCTGCGCGCCGCCCTCGCGCTCCTGCGCCGCCCGGAGCTGCGGGGCATCGCGCTGTGCGCGCTCCTGCTCGGGCTCGCCACGGTCAGCGACTCGTTCATGTTCCTGCTGCTCCAGCGCAGGCTCGGGGTGCCGGACCGCTGGTTCGCGCTGCTGCCCGTCGGCACCGCCGCCGCGTTCCTGCTGCTGGCCGTCCCGCTGGGCCGGCTCGCGGACCGGGCCGGCCGGTGGCGGGTGTTCCTGGCCGGCCACGGCGCCCTGCTTCTCGCGTACGGCCTGCTGCTGACGTCCTGGCACGGTACGGCGCTGCCGTTCGCCGTCCTGTTCCTGCACGGCGGCTTCTACGCGGCGACGGACGGCGTGCTCATGGCCGCGGCCTCGGACAGCGTGCCCGAGGAACTGCGGTCGTCCGGGCTCGCGCTGGTCCAGACGGGTCAGGCGATGGCGCGCTTCGCCTGCTCGCTCGCCTTCGGCGCGGCCTGGACCGCGTGGGGCGACCGTACGGCGCTCATGGTGTCCGCCGTGGCGCTGGCCCTGTGCGCGCTGTTCTCCCTGAGCCTGCGCCCCGTCCGCCGCACCTCTTCGGAAGGCCGCCTCGCATGACGCCGCGGAACCGCATCCTGGTCCTGGTCTCGGCCCTGCTCGTCCTCGCGGGGGTCGCGACGGCCTCCGTGCTGCACGCCTCGGCCCGCGCGGAGCGCCGGAACCAGGCACAGCCGGGCGGTCCCCGGATCACCGCGGGGCCGGTCTCCCTGACCGACTCCCGGCGGCTGGTGTTCCGGAACATGGCGTGGGGCCCGCACCGCGACGAGCTGACGTCCGTCCCGGCCTCCGACCCGTCGGGTCCGCGCACCGCGTCCAAGGTCAAGTGCCTGCGCTTCTACGCCGCTTCGGGCACCGGGGTGTGCCTCCAGGCGGTGCGCGGCGCGGTCCAGGACACCTACCGGGCGGTGATCCTCGACTCGGCCCTGCACGTCAGGGCCCGCTACGACGTGCCCGGCATCCCGTCCCGGGCCCGGGTCTCGCCCAGCGGCCGGTACGCCGCCTGGACGGCGTTCGTGGGCGGCGACTCGTACGCGGGCACGAACTTCTCCACCCGGGCGGCGATCGTCGACACCCGTACGGGGAAGCTGACGCCGTCCCTGGAGGCGTACCGGGTGGTGAAGGACGGCAGGACCTACCGTTCGGCCGACGTCAACTTCTGGGGTGTCACCTTCACGGGCGACGACCGCGGGTTCTACGCCACCATGGCCACGCACGGCACGACCTACCTCGTCCGCGGCGACCTGACCGCCCGCACCGTCACCACCGTGCATACCGACGTCGAGTGCCCGTCCCTCTCCCCCGACGGCACTCGGGTCGCCTACAAGAAGCGCGTCAAAGGCCTTCCCAAGGACGCCCCTTGGCATCTGTACGTCCTCGATCTGCGCACCGGGCACGAGACGGCGCTCGCCGAGCCCCGCAGCGTCGACGACCAGGTGGTCTGGCGCGACGACCACACCCTCGTCTACGCCCTCCCCGGCGATTACGGCGCCGACCTGTGGACGCTGCCGTCCGACGGCACGGGAAAGCCGCGGCGCGTCAGCACCGCGGCCGTGTCACCCACGTACGTGGGCTAGGAATTCAACCGGGCCGGTCAGGGTGCCGTCAGGACCCGGCGCCGACGCGGCGACGGCGGACGGCCAGGACCAGGCCGCCGCCGAGGACGGCCGTGGCGGCCGCGGCGGCGGCGAGGACCGGGGTGCCGTCGGAGCCGGTGCTCGCCAGGCTGCCGTCGACGTCACCGGTGGTGGAGCCGCCGGTCGTGGAACCGGCCGACGTGGAGCCCGTACCGCCCGTGCCGCCGGATCCGCCGGTGGACTGGCCCTCGGGGTCGTTGCCTCCGGTGGAGGTTCCCGGGGAGGTGGCGGAGGGCGACGGGGAGGGGTCCTCCTCGTTGTCGGTGGGGATGGCGACGTGGATCTTGGCCGTGTCGTTGGCGGCGTTCTTGTCGAAGTCCGGGTGGATACCGTAGACGGAGGTCGCCTTCACCTCGCCGTCGGTGGTCTTCGTCCCCTTCGCGACGTCCAGCATGAAGGTGTACGTGAGGGTCTGGCCGACCTCGATGACGTGGTCGTCGGGCGTGCAGACGTAGACGGCCCTGCCCGGCGTCCCTCCGGGCGCGTCCGGCCCGTCGATAGCGAACGGCGAGCAGTCGTCGGGGACCTGGCTGGCGGTGGTGCCCTTCGGTATCCGCACCATGAGCGCCGGCTGGTCGTCGCTCGTCTGGACCTGGACCCAGCCGGGGCCGTCGTTGCGAAGACCCACGTTGATGGACTGCTGGCCGCCCGCGAGGGCCTCGGTGTCCTCGCCGAGCGCGACGAGGTCGGCCGAGCTGTCGGCGGTCAGGTCGAGGCGCCGGTAGCTCTCGGAGAATCCCTCGCCCGGAAGCGCGCCCGTGGCCGAGGTGCCGTACTCGACCTGTTCCATCAGCGCCTTGGGCAGCGCCTTGAACCGTACGGGCGTCTCGACCGAGGCGCCGGGCTCGATGACCGTGTCGAGCTCGCAGACGGCCTGCCTGACCTGGTGGGCGACGGTCGAGTAGGTACAGCCCTGAACATCCTCGGGGAAGTCGAGCCCGCGGGTCAGCCGGACCCGGAAGGTGAAACCGTCCGCCGCCGCGGTGCCCTTGTTGGTGACGACGACGTTCTTGTCGTACACCTCGCCCGGCTTGGGCGACGTGCTCGCCAGGGTCGATATCTCCAGGGAGGCCTCGCCCGGATCGGCGTACGCCGGGGCTGCGGCGACCGCGGGAACGGCCGCGACGAACGCGGCGGCGGCCACGAAGGCCGCCGGCTTGCGAAGGTGCGAGGGGCGGATGCGCTGGCGCACGGTTGGATCTCCTCGTGGGGCCGGACGGACGAAGACCGGAGCTTCTCCGTCCGGCCACGTCCTGGACACCTGGAGGGCGCCAAGGGTTGTACGGCCGCCCAAGGCGAGCGAGAGGAAGGGCGCGAGGGAGAGGCAGAGAAGGGCGGAGGGAAAGGGGGGAGAAGGGCGGGAGAGACGTGGGGCAAGCGCGGGAGGGCCGCGGTCACAGCACCGGCAGATTCTTCCGCAGTTCGAAAGCGGTGACCTCGCTGCGGTACTCCTCCCACTCCGCCTTCTTGTTGCGCAGAAACTGATGCCGGGTAGGCGCTGAGCAGCCGAAACGACAAGTTGGAAAAGGCTCCCTGGCTACGAGGTTCGGAGTCTCGCGGCCCACGGCGACGAAGGCTCTCGACAAACTGGAGGCCGCCGGCGTGTTGGCGGGCGGGGGCAGGCAAGGTGCGGACGGTCCGCGCCGTGCCGATTCGAGAGGAGCGTTCGTAGCTTGTCGGAGCTGACGGAGTGGGCCTATCCCCTCGCGGAATCACTGCTCTCCGAGGTACTGCCCCGACGGTGGCAGCGCTGCTTGGGCGTTGCTGAGCGAGCATGCGACGCAGGTGGAGGACCGGTGCCAGGTGCGCACCGATGCCGCAGACATCCCTAGCCACGCAGGTCGTCGGGGCCCTATCGCCCGAGTCGGGAGGACAACAAGTCCCGGGCCGTCTTTCCGACCACGTAGAAGGCGAACAGCCCGACAAAGCTCCTTCCCGCTGCACCCCAGGTCGGTGCCTGAGCGAGCAGCATCCACCCGAGCGCGCCTGTCGCAGCCCATGCGAAGCCGAACACCACGTTCCCCAGCACCATCCGGCCCACGCTGCTAACCCTGATCGCCCTTGTCTGCGCCCGCAGGACGCCCGCTCGCCCGGACCACCCCGGCGCTGAAAGCCACGATTCCGATGCCAACCGCTCTTCCCGCCGACTGCATCAGATCGCTGGACGCCGCCTCTCCGGCCGCCATCAAGAACATGCCGGCGGCGAACACCAGCACCCCCAAGCCGTAGACGCGAGTGTGCTTCACCGTCGGCCGGATGTTGGGAAGTACCCAGCCAAGAGTGATCGCTGCGATGCCGCCGACGGCGGCCACCAGCGCGCACAGGGCAAAGAGTGCCGCGAAGTAAATGGCCATGGGCCCCCTCCGAGTGCCAGATCCAGGGCGGATGCCCGCGTGATCTTTACAGCCTCCGCGTTCCCACGTCCACACATGCCCGCAGCCTGCTGCCGCCCTCGTCCAGTCGACTCCCGGCTACGCCAGGGGCGGCCCCCACATCTCGCCAAAGAACCGGGGCCGACCTTGCCCAACCAGCCCGCTACGGACCTGTTGCACCTACCTGGGGCACACGGACCCCGGCTTCACGCTCCGGGTCTACACGCACCTGCTGCCGAGCAGCGAGGGCCGCGCCCGGCGGGCCGTGGACAGCATGTACGCGGGTGGCGTTTCCGGGGCGGACGGCCCACAGACGGCCCAGAGGTGGTGAGGACAGCCGCGGGGCCCACGGTCATCGACCGTGGGCCCCGCGTGCTGGGCCACAAAGAAATGTGCCTGACCTGCGCTTACAGCACCGGCAGGTTCTTCCGCAGCTCGAACGCGGTGACCTCGCTGCGGTACTCCTCCCATTCGGCCTTCTTGTTGCGCAGGAAGAAGTCGAAGACGTGCTCGCCGAGGGTTTCGGCGACGAGTTCGCTGCGCTGCATCAGGGCCAGAGCCTCGCCGAGGTTCTGCGGGAGGGGCTCGATGCCCATGGCGCGGCGCTCGGCGTCGGAGAGGGCCCAGACGTCGTCGTCGGCGCCCGGCGGGAGTTCGTACCCCTCCTCGATGCCCTTCAGGCCCGCGGCCAGGAGCAGCGCGTAGGCGAGGTACGGGTTCGCGCCCGAGTCGATCGAACGGACCTCGACCCGCGCCGAGCCGGTCTTGCCGGGCTTGTACATCGGCACGCGGACGAGGGCGGAGCGGTTGTTGTGGCCCCAGCAGATGTACGAGGGGGCCTCGCCGCCGGCTCCCGCGGTGCGCTCCGAGCCGCCCCAGATGCGCTTGTAGGAGTTGACCCACTGGTTGGTGACGGCGGAGATCTCCGCGGCGTGCCGCAGCAGGCCGGCGATGAAGGAGCGGCCGACCTTGGAGAGCTGGTACTCCGAGCCGGACTCGTAGAACGCGTTGCGGTCGCCCTCGAAGAGGGAGAGGTGGGTGTGCATACCGCTGCCCGGGTACTCCGAGAACGGCTTCGGCATGAAGGTGGCCTGGACACCCTGCTCCAGCGCGACCTGCTTCATGATCAGCCGGAAGGTCATGATGTTGTCGGCCGTGGAGAGCGCGTCGGCGTAGCGCAGGTCGATCTCCTGCTGGCCGGGGGCGCCCTCGTGATGGCTGAACTCGACCGAGATGCCCATCGACTCCAGCATCGTGATGGCCTGGCGCCGGAAGTCCTGGCCGACGTTCTGCGGGGTGTGGTCGAAGTAGCCGGAGTTGTCGGCCGGGGTGGGCCGCGAGCCGTCCAGCGGGCGGTCCTTCAGCAGGAAGAACTCGATCTCGGGGTGGGTGTAGAAGGTGAAACCCAGGTCCGAGGTCTTGGCGAGGGCGCGCTTGAGGACGTAGCGCGGGTCCGCGAACGACGGGGAGCCGTCCGGCATAAGGATGTCGCAGAACATGCGGGCGGTGCCGGGGGCCTCTGCGCGCCAGGGCAGCACCTGGAAGGTGGACGGGTCGGGCTTGGCGATCATGTCCGACTCGTACACGCGGGCGAAGCCCTCGATGGCCGAGCCGTCGAAGCCGATGCCCTCGTCGAAGGCCTGTTCCAGCTCGGCCGGGGCCACGGCCACCGACTTCAGGAAGCCGAGTACGTCCGTGAACCACAGACGTACGAACCGGATGTCACGCTCCTCCAGCGTCCGGAGCACGAACTCCTGCTGCTTGTCCATCTTCCGCTTCCCCATCCTTGCTGGTCAGGCTGCCTGCTCCCACGCCTCGAAGACGATCGGCGCACCTGAGCATCCCACCACAACACCATTTCATGCGCGTTGCGGACCATGATCGGCCGGGCGACCTCGGCCTGAACGCCTCGCGTACGGCAGGTGTCCTGCTCTGCCGCACATACTGCCTGCTCACACCCCCACCCGTAAGGCCCGGCCGGTACCCACCCGTCACCCGAGCCTTAATTTGCATCTCAGATGCAAGTTTTATTAGTGTGCGATCCATGCGGAGCGCCGCAACCCACCGCTCCCGCCCCGGCTTTGAGGAGTCCTGATGCTGTCCGAACAATCCGCCATCACCGTGCGCGCGACCCTCCCCGTCGTCGGCGCCGCCATCGGCGAGATCACCGAGCGCTTCTACGCCGGACTGTTCAGCGCGCACCCCGAGCTGCTCCGCGACCTGTTCAACCGGGGCAACCAGGCCGCGGGCACCCAGCGTCAGGCCCTGGCCGGATCCATCGCCGCCTTCGCCACCTACCTGGTCGAGCACCCCGACGAGCGGCCCGACGCGATGCTGAGCCGCATCGCCCACAAGCACGCCTCCCTGGGTGTCGCGCCCGAGCAGTACAAGGTCGTGCACGAGCACCTCTTCGCCGCCATCGTCGAGGTTCTCGGCGACGCGGTCACCGCCGAGGTCGCCGCCGCCTGGGACGAGGTCTACTGGCTCATGGCGAACGCCCTCATCGCCATCGAGAAGCGCCTGTACGACGAGAACGCGGACGACGGCTCCCTGCGCCCCTGGGTGGTCACCGAGCGCGTCGAGGAGACCGCCGACGTCGCCACCTTCCGGATCCGCCCGGCCGACGGCGCGCCCCTGCCGGACTTCCGCGCGGGCCAGTACGTCTCCGTCGGCGTCGAACTCCCGGACGGCGCCCGCCAGATCCGCCAGTACAGCCTCTCCGGCGCGCCCGGCTCGCCGGTGCGTCAGATCAGCGTCAAGCGCGTGCGCGCCGACGAGAACGGCGTGACGGGCCCCGAGGGCGAGGTCTCCGGCCATCTGCACGCCCAGGTCCGCGAGGGCAGCGTCCTGCAGGTCTCCGCGCCGTACGGCGACCTGGTCCTCGACGGCACGGACGCCCCCCTGATCCTCGCCTCGGCGGGCATCGGCGTCACCCCGGTGATCGCCATGCTGGAGCAGCTCGCGATCTCCGGCCACAAGGCCCCCGTCACCGTCGTGCACGCCGACCGCTCCCCCGCCGAACACGCGCTGCGCGCCGACCACGAGGCGTTCGCGGGCAAGCTCGCCGACGCGGAGACGCACTTCTGGTACGAGCGGCCCGAGCCGGGTCACCCCGCCGAGCGGACCGGTCTGGTCGACCTCTCGGGAGTGACCGTGCGGCCGGGCACGCACGCCTACCTGTGCGGTCCGCTGCCCTTCATGCGGGCGGTACGGACCCAGCTCCTCGGCAAGGGCGTGCCCGCGTCCGACATCCACTACGAGGTGTTCGGCCCGGACCTCTGGCTGGCCCAGGGCTAGGGCCGGGGCGGCCGGGAGCGGGCCGGTCCGCTACGGCCTTCGGGTGAGGGCCAGCAGCACCGGCCCCGTCGGCTCGGCGACGACGTCGGCGATCGTGAGCGGGTCCAGCGAGGCGTAGAAGGCCTCCTGGGCCCGCCGCAGGGCGCCCCGCAGCCGGCACGCCGAGACGAGCGGGCAGGGTGTGTCGCCCTCGCACTCGACGACGTCGCCCTCCCCCTCGAAGGTGCGCACGATCGCGCCGACGGACTCCCCGCGCCCCTTCTCGGTGAGCGTGAGACCGCCTCCCCTGCCGCGCCGGGCGTCGAGCAGCCCGAGGTGCTGGAGTTCGGCGACCACCTTGGCGGCGTGCGTGTAGGGGACCCGCATGTCGTCCGCGACCTCGCGCGTGGTGGGCGTCGAGCCGTCGGCGACGGCCAGTCGCATCAGGACGCGAAGGGCCAGGTCGGTGGAGCGCAGCAACCGCATACCCGCCAGAGTAGGTAATGCGCATCTCCGGTTCAAATTTTCTTCCCGGGCATGTCCGGCCCCGCTTCCCCGCCGGCTGACCCGCCCGCGCACGGCCCCGCATCCCCGCCGACCGCCGCAACCCGAGTCCGGCCCGCGCCCGGGGCCGTTTCCCCGTCGCCGCGCCCCACCCGCCGCGCACATCCCCCTCCCGCGTCCACCCCCTGCTTCGGCCAATCCCGTGCACTCCCCGGGCCAATCCCGCGCCCTCCTTGCCGGTGCCCCTCGGTGCCCGATTACGATCGGCGCACTCGACCGTCCCATCCTCATAAGGACTCACCATGGGTTCCGCCAAGAACACCAGCACCGGATCGCGCCAGGCCCGTATCGAGGAGCTGCGCCGTGCCGAGCGCGCCCGCGAGCGGCGCAACCGGTTCCTCGTGATCGCGGCGAGCACGGTCGTCGTCGCCGGCCTCGTCGCCGGTGCGGTCGTGCTCGTCCAGTCGCAGTCGGACGACGGCAAGAAGGACACCGCGAGCGACGCGAAGCAGGCGTCGGGGCACTTCGTCACGGGCGCGGACGGGGTGAATACCTGGAAGGGCACCCTCTCGCGCAACCACGTCACCAAGACCGTGTCGTACCCGATGGAGCCGCCGGTCGGTGGTGACCACAACCAGGTCTGGATGAACTGCAACGGCGACGTCTACACCAAGGCCGTCAACCCCATGAACGCCGTGCACTCCCTGGAGCACGGCGCGGTGTGGGTGACGTACAACAGCAAGGCGTCCGAGGCCGACGTGAAGGCGCTCGCGGCCAAGGTCAAGAAGACCCCGTACACGCTGATGAGCCCGGTCGACGACCAGAAGGACCCGATCATGCTGAGCGCCTGGGGCAAGCAGCGCTCGGTGACCGGCGCGAGCGACAAGAACGTCGACGCGTTCCTCTCCGAGTTCGTGCAGGGCAAGCAGACGCCCGAGCCGGGAGCGGCCTGCACCAACGGCCTGTCCCAGTGAGGAACATCGGGTGGATCGCGGGGGCCGCGGCGACCGTTCTCGTCGCGGCCGGGGCGATCACGTACGCGGTCGCCGACGGCGGCGACGCCGGCGACGGCTCCGGGACGCGGGTGCCCGCCGCGGACTCCGCGGACGCGGGCTTCGCCCGGGACATGGCGGTCCACCATCAGCAGGCCGTCGAGATGTCCTACATCGTGCGGGACCGCACCGAGGACACGGAGGTACGGCGCCTCGCGTACGACATCGCGCAGACGCAGGCCAACCAGCGGGGCATGCTGCTCGGCTGGCTCGACCTGTGGGAGCTGCCGAAGGTGTCCTCGGACACGCCGATGACCTGGATGGACATGGGCGACATGGCGTCCGGCAAGGACGGCTCGCTGATGCCGGGCATGGCCACGAACACCGAGATGAAGCGGCTCGGCACGCTCAACGGGAAGCAGGCCGAGGTCTTCTACCTCCAGCTCATGACCGACCACCACAAGGGCGGCATCCACATGGCCGAGGGCTGTGCCGCCAAGTGCACGGTCGGCGTGGAGAAGCGGCTCGCGCAGGGCATGGTCGACGCCCAGCAGTCGGAGATCAAGCTGATGGCCGACATGCTGAAGGCCCGGGGCGCGAAGGCGCGCGACTAGGACCTGCCCAGCCGGACAGGTCCTGGGGCGGTTCCTGAGCCGGTGGCTGGGGCGTGTCCGCCTCGCGGACAGGGGTCTCGCAGACAGGGGTCTCGCGGACAGGGGTCTCGCAGACAGGGGTCTCGCAGACAGGGGTGCGGAACGGGTCCGGGGCGCTGCCCCGGACCCGTTCACCCCGTGCGCCGCATGGTCAACCGCGCCAGTCGGTACCGCACTTCAGGGCGACGTCGGTCGGTACGAGCCGCTCCATCGAGCCGGGCCGGCCGTGGGTGACGGCGAGCTGGGCCTTGTTCAGGTAGCCGATGAAGAGCTGGGTGTGGGCGGGCATGGCCGCCGGGTCGTAGATGAAGACGACGGTGCCGTCGCCGCGCCGCTCCCGCTTCACGACCTTGTCGACCCCCGCTCCCGAGCCGTGCTTGTCGACCTGTGTGTGGTCGTCCGGGCCCTTGCAGAACACCCCGGTCTTCACGAGGACGGGGAATCCCGCCTTGCGCAGCGCCTTCTGGAGTCCCGCCGGGTTCTTGAAGTACTGGTCCTTGGTCCAGGTCACCGCGACCGTGCCGTCCGACCGCTTGGCGACGGTGAACGCGACGGCCTCGGTGTTCCCGCCCGTGGGCGGCGCGGTGGACGGGTGGCCGTAACCCGGCGCGCCGAGCGCCAGGCCTGCGGCCGCCGTGGCACCCACCGCCGCCACGGCCACGCGCCTGCGCCGCCGCCGGGCCGCGCGGCCCTCGGCCACGATCCGCTCGACGGGCACCACCATGGTGATGTCGTCGAGGGAGCCCCTCAGGGCGTCCAGGACGTCCCTGTCGTCGTCGGTTCCGTTCATGATCCTGCCTCCGGTGTGTCGAGGGTGACGAAATGGCCGCGGAGTGTCCCGACGGCTCGTGCCAGATGGGCGGTGACGGTTCCGGGAGCGATCCCGAGCGTCTTCGCCGTGGTCGCGGTGTCAAGGTCGAGGAAGACCCGCAGGGCGACGACCTCCCGCTGTCTGCGCGGCAGTTCGCGCAGCAGGGCGAGAAGAGCGGGGTCGAGCCCCGCGCCGCCGGACTCCGCGGCCGCGGAGTCCCCGCCGTCGTGGTCACCGAGCGCGACCTCGTGCCGTCGCCGGCGCCACCACGAGATACGGGTGTTGAGCGCCGTCCGGACGATCCACGCGCGGGGGGCGGGATGGCCGCGGACCCGGGGCCAGGCGGCCCAGGCCCTGGCGAACGCCTCGGCCACGAGGTCCTCGGCCAGCTGACGGTCGCCCACCGCGGCGAGGACCGCCCGCAGGCAGACGTCCCGCCCGCTCCGGTAGAACTCTTCGAACTCCAGCTGCTTCACACCCCCACCACGCGGCGGGGACTCGATCCGCTTACAAAAGCCGGCCACCTCTTTACGGACCCTGGAACGGGATAGAGGGAAAACCCTCGACTATGGGCAAGGGTCCACTTCAAACCATCCCAAATGATCGCCAATCGCGGCCACTTGGTCTTTCCTTGGCTTTTTCATTCCCCTGGCATGAACGGATCACCGTAAGAGTGGCCCCCATCTGTGATCCATTCCTCACGCTCCGGCAGGACGTGGGGCTTTCGCGTGGATCACCGCAACCACTACATGCGACGTATCGCATCGCAGGGGGTTCTATGAGATCCAACCGCGCCACCGCGCGCGCCGGAGTGAGCCTGGCGGCGACCCTGCCCCTGCTCGCCGGCGCGCTGGCGCTCGGCATACCCGCGGCATCCGCCGCGGACGGCCCGAGCCGAGTCACGCTCGCGGGCACCAAACCCGCGTGGGCCACGGCCCACGCGGACAAGGGAGCGGCTTCCGACGGCTCCCAGGTCTCGGCCCGGGTGTACTTCGCCGGACGGGACGCCAAGGGCCTGGCGGCGTACGCCAGGGCCGTGTCCGACCCGCACTCGGCTTCGTACGGGAAGTACCTCAGCGCCAAGAAGGCGCAGACGCGTTTCGGTGCCACCAAGGCCCAGGTCACCGCGGTGACCACCTGGCTGAAGTCGGCGGGCCTGAAGGTCACCGGAACGTCGCAGCACTACGTCTCCGTCACCGGTGACGTGGCCGCCGCCGAGAAGGCGTTCGGCACCCAGCTCCACAACTACACCAAGGGCAAGAAGGTTTACCGGGCGCCGTCGAAGACGGCTTCCGCGCCCGCCGCCCTGAACGGCGCCGTCCTGACCGTCACCGGCCTGGACAACGCTCCGCACAAGGCGCAGCACGCCGATCAACTGCCGCCTCCGGACGCGGTGTTCAAGAACTCTGGGCCGTTCTCCTCGTACTACGGCTCGAAGACCGCGAGCACGCTGCCGGACGCGTACGGATCGAAGATCCCGTACGCCGTCCAGGGCTACACCGGCAAGCAGCTCCGCGCGGCGTACGGAGCGGGCAAGCGCACCGGCAAGAAGGTGCGGGTCGCCATCACCGACGCGTTCGCCTCGCCGACCATCGCCTTCGACGCGGCCACCTACGCCGGCAAGCACGGCGACGCCGCGTACTCCAGCGGTCAGCTCCGTCAGGTGCTGCCCAAGAAGTACACGAAGACCGAGGAGTGCGGAGCGGCCGGCTGGTACGGCGAGGAGACCCTCGACGTCGAGGCCGTGCACGCGGTCGCGCCGGGCGCGAGCATCACGTACGTGGGTGCCGCCTCCTGCTACGACGACGATCTGCTCGACTCGCTCAACAAGATCGTCGACGGACACCTGGCCGACATCGTCTCCAACTCGTGGGGCGACATCGAGGCCAACCAGACCCCGGACCTGGCCGCGGCCTACGACCAGACGTTCCAGTTCGGCGCGGTCGAGGGCATCGGCTTCTACTTCTCCTCCGGTGACAACGGCGACGAGGTCGCCAACACCGGCACGAAGCAGGTCGACACCCCGGCCAACTCGGCGTGGGTGACGGCGGTCGGCGGTACCTCGCTGGCGGTCGGCAAGAACGACACGTACCTGTTCGAGACCGGCTGGGGCACCGAGAAGGCCACGCTGTCCGAGGACGGCAAGAGCTGGACCGGGTTCCCGGGCGCGTTCACCTCGGGTGCCGGCGGTGGTACCAGCAAGACCGTGGCGCAGCCCTACTACCAGAAGGGCGTCGTCCCGAACGCGCTGGCCAAGGCCAACAACGCGGCGGGCAACCGGGTCGTCCCGGACATCTCGGCGATCGCCGACCCCAACACCGGATTCAAGGTCGGCCAGACGCAGACCTTCCCGGACGGGACCGAGCAGTACAGCGAGTACCGCATCGGCGGCACCTCGCTGGCCGCTCCGGTGATCGCGGCGGTCCAGGCGCTCGCCCAGGAGGCGCGCGGCGGCAAGGCGATCGGTTTCGCCAACCCGTCGATCTACGCCAAGGCCGGTTCGAAGGCGTACCACGACGTGACCGACACGCCCGGCGGCAAGCAGTACGCCGTGGCCCGTGTCGACTTCGTCAACGGCTTCGACGCGGCCGACGGTGTGGCCACCTCGGTCCGCAGCCTCGGCCAGGACAGCTCGCTGAAGGCCGTGAAGGGCTACGACGACGTCACCGGTGTGGGCTCGCCCGCCCCGGGCTACGTCGAGTCGTTCAGCCGTCGCTGACCGGCGTTCACCGACGATGCGCCCGCCTCTCCGACGGAGAGGGCGGGGCCTCGCGAGTTTGCGGGGCGGCCCCGCACACCCCCCGCCCCCCAACGCGGCGCGCTGTCCC
>NZ_JBHYXD010000038.1:0-14526 GCF_042751995.1 Streptomyces sp. NPDC059371
TCCCCCCCTAGCTCACACAAGCACCACCCCCAGCCAGCGCGCCCGAGGGGCCCGCTCACCCCCCCCCCCAGCTCCGCCGCGCCCCCCCCCGAGGATTCCTACGATCTCGTCGTGGCCGGTCTGCCGCGCGCCGAGCGCCTGCGTCTCGACCGCCCCTGACCGGGAACCCCTGATCGGGGAGGACCGCCCCTGAACGGGGGCGACCGCCTTCGGCCTCGGCGGTCCGGCGTCGTCTCAGCGGGTGCGTGCCGCGCCCCGCCGCCCGAGTCCCACCGCGATCAGCGCCGCCGCCGCGAGCACGATCGCCGCGTCCAGGGCGAGGACCGTGTGGACGCCGCTCAGCAGGTCGCCCGAGGTGGTCGCGAGGACGCCGAGGAGCGGGATGCCGACGGTGATGCCCACCTGCTGGGTGGAGGTCACCAGACCCGTGGCCAGCCCCTGCTCCTCGTCGGGGACGCCCGAGGTGACAGTCAGGCCGTACGAGATGATCGCGCCCAGGTGGAACATGCTGGCCAGCGACACCCCGGCGGTGGCGATCCAGACGGACCAGGTGTGCGCGTTCAGCAGCAGCATCCCCGCCACGAACACCCCCTGTCCCGCCAGCGAGCCGGCCAGCGTGCGCCGGGCGCCGAAGCGGCCGATGACCTTCGGCGCGTACATCCCGGCGACGGCCGACAGCAGACCCTGCACGCCGAAGACCAGACCGGTCTCGAAGGCCGAGAGGCCGAGCGTCTCCTGGAGGTAGAGGGTCAGCGCGAACACGACCGTCGACATCATCGAGAAGGTGACCAGGCCGCCCAGGTTGCCCCACGCCACGGTGGGACGGCGCAGCATCCTCAGGCTGACGAGCGGGGCGGCGGCACGGGACTCGATCCGGACGAACGCGCCGAGCAGCACCACCCCCAGGGCGAGTGTCGTGACGACGTCCGTCCCGCCGAAGCCGCGCTCGGCCGCCGTCGACAGCGCGTAGATCAGCGACAGCAGGCCACCGGTGACGGTGACCGCGCCGGGGACGTCCAGACGGGGGCGGCCCTGGGCGGCGGCCGGGTCGGCGTCGGCGTGCCGCGCCGGGGACGCGGGCAGCAGAACGGTCGCGAGCGGCAGCACGACCAGCGCGAACAGCGACAGCAGGCCCATCGTCGAACGCCAGCTCAGTACGTCGGTCAGGACACCTCCCGCCACCATGCCGATCGTGAAGCCGAGCGACAGGAGCGTGCCGGAGATGCCGAGCGCGCGGTCGCGCGCGGGGCCCTCGGGGAAGGTCGTGGTCAGCAGCGACATGCCGGTCGGCACGATCGCCGCCGCGGCGAGCCCTTGCAGAGCCCGTCCGGCCAGGAACGACGCCGGGTCCCAGGCGAGGGTCGCGAGCAGCGAGGCCGCCCCGAACAGGGTCAGCCCGGCGACGAAGAGGGCCCGGCGGCCGAACAGGTCGCCGATCCGGCCGAAGAGGAGCAGGAAGCCGCCCGAGGGCAGCGCGAAGGCGGTGACGGCCCACTGGAGCGCGGACGGGCTCATGCCGAGGTCACGGCCGAGGACGGGCAGCGCCACGTTCAGGACCGAGAAGTCCAGCGCGACCATGAACTGGGCGGCGCACAGCACGAAGAGCACGAGGGCGTCGCGCCCGGAGAGCCGGTCGCCGCGTGCGGGCCGGCCGTCCTTGGTGCGGTCGGCCCGGTCCGGACGAGCGGAGGAGGTCTCGGCCCGGGGGCCGTTCGTGGTGGACGGACCGCTGCCCGGCGTACCGTCGCCGGGGGTGCGGGTGGTCGTCTCGGTGGTCGCTTCGGTGGTCATGGGAAGAGCGTGCGGCGGCCGGAACATCCGTGGGGAGCCGGAACTTATGCTGGTGGCCGCACCACCAGTCACCGAAGGGGGAGACACGTGACGGAGGACGCGCCGAAGACCCAACGACGCCCGGAGCTGCGCGAGTTCCTCATGAGCCGCCGGGCGCGGGTGTCACCGGCCGAGGCCGGGCTCCCGGGCGGCGGAGCCCGCCGCCGCACACCGGGGCTGCGCCGCGAGGAGGTCGCCGTCCTCGCGGGCGTGGGCGCCTCCTGGTACCAATGGCTCGAACAGGGTCGGGACATATCCGTGTCGCCGCAGGTCCTGGACTCCGTCGCCCGCGTGCTGCGGCTCAGCAACACCGAGCGGCGCCACCTGTACACGCTGGCCGGACTGAATCCGCCCGCGCCCGAAGTCGCCCCCGGGGACCGGGACATGTGCGACGGGCTGCGGCGGCTGATCGACACGTGGATGCCGTATCCGGCGCACATCATGGATCCGTACTACAACTGCGTCCTGTACAACGACGCCGCCGCGGTGGTCCTCGGCATGCGTCCGGAGATCACCCAGAACTGCGTCGTCGACTTCTTCACCGACCCGCTCTACCGCGGCCGTTCGCGCACCTGGGAGCTCAACGCCCGTACCGTCGTGGCCCAGTTCCGCGCCTCGTGCGCCGCCGCGCCGGACGACGAGGGCTTCCGCGAACTGCTGACCCGGCTGACGGAGGCCAGCGCCGAGTTCGCGGAGCTGTGGGAGCGGCGGGACATCGAGGACGCCGGGCAGATCCGCAAGGAGCTCGACCATCCCCTCGTGGGACTGCTCGCGGTCGAGTCGACCGCGATGAAGGTGCCGGTCAGGCCCGACCTCACGATCGTGCTGCACACCCCGCTGCCGGAGGCGAACACGGCCGCGAAGCTGGAGTGGCTCGCCTCGCCGGAGGGACGCCGCGGCTCGATGTATCCGGTGGCCGGCTGACCCGTCGGCGGAGGACGTGACCCGTCGGCGGAGGACGTGACCCGTCGGCGGAGGACGGCGCCGGCACTTCGTATGCTCTGGTCATGACCGACAGCAGCGCGCTCGACCCCGAGGACCGCAAGATCGTCACCCTGGCCCGCTCCGCGCGGGCCCGCAACGGTGTGCCCGAGGGCGCGGCCGTACGCGACGAGACGGGACGTACCTACGTCGCCGGGACCGTGGCGCTGGAGTCCCTGCGGCTGAGCGCCCTGCGGACGGCCGTGGCGATGGCCGTGGCGTCCGGGGCGAAGTCCCTGGAGGCGGCGGCCGTGGTGTCCGAGGCCGCCGCCGTCACCGACGCGGACCGCGCGGCCGTACGGGATCTCGGCGGGCCCGCCACACCGGTGCTGCTGGCCGGGCTCGACGGCGCCGTGCACACGACGGTGACCGCGGGCTGAGCACGACTCCGCCCCGGGGGGAACCGATCTCCCCGGGGCGATGCCGTACGTTTCCGGGCCGCCTCAGAAGCCGAGCTTGCGGAGCTGCCGGGGGTCGCGCTGCCAGTCCTTGGCGACCTTCACATGCAGATCGAGGAAGACCGGCGTGCCCAGCAGGGCCTCGATCTGCTTGCGCGACTTGATGCCGACGTCCTTCAGGCGCTTGCCCTTGGGGCCGATGATGATGCCCTTCTGGCTGGGGCGCTCGATGTAGACGAAGGCGTGGATGTCGAGGAGCGGCTTGTCGGCCGGGCGGTCCTCGCGCGGCAGCATCTCCTCGACCACGACGGCGATGGAGTGCGGAAGCTCGTCGCGGACGCCCTCCAGCGCGGCCTCGCGGATGAGCTCCGCGATCATGACCTGCTCCGGCTCGTCCGTCAGATCACCCTCGGGGTAGAGGGCGGGCCCCTCCGGCAGCAGCGGGACGAGCAGGTCGGCCAGCAGACCCACCTGCTTGTCCGCGACCGCCGACACCGGGACGATCTCGGCCCACTCGAAGCCGAGCTCCCGGCCGAGCTGGTCGATCGCGATGAGCTGCTCGGCGAGCGTCTTGCTGTCGACGAGGTCGGTCTTCGTGATGATCGCGATCTTCGGCGTCTTCTTGATCGACGCCAGTTCCTTCGCGATGAAACGGTCGCCCGGGCCGAGCTTCTCGTTCGCGGGCAGACAGAAGCCGATCACGTCGACCTCGGCCCAGGTGGTGCGGACGATGTCGTTGAGCCGCTCACCCAGCAGCGTGCGCGGTTTGTGCAGGCCGGGGGTGTCGACCAGGATCAGCTGCGCGTCCGGCCGGTGCACGATGCCGCGCACCGTGTGCCGGGTGGTCTGCGGCTGGTTCGCGGTGATCGCGACCTTCTGGCCGACCAGAGCGTTCGTGAGGGTGGACTTGCCCGCGTTGGGGCGGCCCACGAAACAGGCGAAGCCGGCGCGGTGGTTCTCCACCGGGTCGAGGGCGTGAGAGGTGCCCCTGTCCTTTGACGGCTCGGATGACTGATTGCGAACGCTCATGGCGCCCATTGTCCCTGATCGTCGGGTGCCCGTTGTACCAAGCCGTCCGACGCCCGTGAAGCCGTCGTTCCGCTTCCCGCGCGCGGGGCGATCCGGGGGCCGGGCGCCGGTCGGCTCCACGGTGAGGATTCGGTCATCACGACGCAATGAAACACAGCGGAAACGCGGGCGTGCGCAACCGGAAACCCAGGCCCACGACGCTCTGACGACGCCCCTGCCCGTGCCCCCCACTCCGTTGGAGAGACCGTGACCCTGGCCGCTTCCCGGATCGACACCGGCGACACAGCCTGGCTGCTCGCCGCCACCGCGCTCGTGCTCCTGATGACCCCAGGACTCGCCCTGTTCTACGGCGGCATGGTCCGCGCGAAGAGCGTGCTCAACATGCTGATGATGAGCTTCGTGTCGATCGCCCTGGTCACGGTGGTGTGGCTGACCGCCGGATACTCCCTGGCCTTCGGCGAGGACGCGTTCGGCGGGCTCGTCGGCGGTCTGGAGCACGCCGGGATGGCCGGGCTCGGGCCGGACAGCGTGCAGGGGTCCGTCCCCACCCTGCTCTTCGCCACGTTCCAGCTCACCTTCGCGATCATCACCGCCGCGCTCATCAGCGGGGCGGTCGCCGACCGGGCGAAGTTCGGGGCCTGGCTCGTGTTCGTGCCCGTCTGGGCGCTGCTCGTATACGTTCCCGTCGCGCACTGGGTGTGGGGCCCGGGCGGCTGGATCCGGGACGGTCTCGGCGCCCTCGACTTCGCGGGCGGTATGCCGGTCGAGATCACCTCGGGAGCCTCCGGCCTCGCTCTGTGCCTGGTGCTCGGACCGCGGCTCGGCTTCAAGAAGGACTCCATGCGCCCGCACAACCTCCCGATGGTCATGCTCGGCGCCGGTCTGCTGTGGTTCGGCTGGTTCGGCTTCAACGCCGGGTCGGCCCTCGGCGCCAACGGTCTGGCCGCGGCCGCCTTCCTCAACACCCTCGCCGCCGGCTGCACGGGCCTGCTCGGCTGGCTCCTCGTCGAGCAGCGCCGCGACGGCCACCCGACCACGCTGGGCGCGGCCTCGGGCGCGGTCGCCGGCCTGGTCGCCATCACCCCCTCGTGCGGAGTGGTGTCCCTGCTGGGCGCGCTCGCGGTCGGGCTCGCCGCCGGTGTCGTCTGCTCGTACGCCGTGGGCTGGAAATTCAAGCTGAACTACGACGACTCGCTGGACGTCGTCGGCGTGCATCTGGTCGGCGGTGTCATCGGCACGCTGCTCATCGGCGTCTTCGCCGTCCACGGGATGACCGGCGGGGCCGAGGGGCTGCTGTACGGCGGAGGTCTCGGGCAGCTCGGCCGGCAGCTCGTCGGTGTGGCGGCCGTCGGGACGTACGCGTTCGCCGCCACGTACGGCATCGGCCGGGTCATCGACCGGCTCATGGGGCTGCGGGCCGAGGAGGAGCACGAGCGGACCGGCCTGGACCTTACGGTGCACGCCGAGAGCGCCTACGATCACGGAGTCCTGGGCCACGGCGCTCCGGTGTCGTCGTCCCTTCCCGCCGCGCAGAAGGTCAAGCCCCAGGTATGAAACTCATCACCGCGATCGTCAAGCCCTATCGACTCGACGAGGTCAAGTCCGCCCTGCAGGAGCTCGGTGTGCACGGGATGACCGTCACCGAGGCCAGCGGGTACGGGCGTCAGCGTGGGCACACCGAGGTGTACCGCGGCGCCGAGTACCAGGTCGACCTGGTTCCCAAGGTCCGGATCGAGGTCGTCGTCGAGGACGCGGTGGCCGACGCGGTCATCGACGCCGTGGTGAAGGCCGCGCGGACCGGAAAGATCGGAGACGGAAAGGTGTGGTCCGTACCCGTGGAGACGGTCGTACGGGTACGGACGGGCGAACGCGGGCCCGACGCACTCTGAGCGTCACCACGGCCGCGGCGAACGCGACAGCCACCAGCACGGCCACGAGCCACGGCAGTGCGAGGAACGACACGCTCGCCGACTCCCGGGTGCCCGGTGCGCTGGCCGTCAACGTCACGTCGCCCCAGTCGAGTTGGGGCGCCCCGTGCCAGGGTGCGGTGAGCCGGACCCGCTGGCCGGGGAGCAGTTCCGAGGGGATGCCCGCGAGCTCGCGGGACAGCAGCGTCCGCCCGAAGAGGCCCTCGGCCTTCAGCCGCACCTTGGGGTTCAGCGTCACGTTGCCCGTGTTGTGGAGGGTGTACGAGACGGTGGCCGAGCCGGATCCGATGCCGGGGATCAGCGGCTGGTGGTGGGTGAGGCGCACCTTCTCGACGGCGAGGGCGGGGACGGTGGGCCCGCCGACGCGGAGATAGACCCGGGCGGCGACGGCTCGTCGCACCCCGACCGACAGGGAGCCCGAGCCCTTCTCGATCCGTTCGTCGAGCGCCACCAGCGCGCCCGGGTGGTCGCCGGGTTCGGCCCCCTCCGGGACGTGGAGCGTGAACGGCACGGTGACGTGGCCGTGCGCGGGCACGGTGACCCGGGAGCGGGCGGGCTCGGCCCAGGCCCCCACCCCGCGCTGCTTCTCCGCCAGGGTGCGGACGGCGAAACCGCCGTCGCGGGCGGTGTTGTAGGCGTCGGCCGCGTAGAGCCGGAACGTCAGGGGACCGCCGGTCTTGTTGGCGACGGTGACCTTGTCCCGGAGGGTCTGGCCGGGGTCGGCGGACAGATAGAAGTAGGGCCGCTCGGCGATGCGCGAGGAGACCGGGTAGACCGACCAGCTCCCGTTGTCGGCCGCGTACGACGGTGTGGCCAGGAGGGCCACGAGGGCGGGCAGGACCAGGAACACGCTCAGGAGGAGGGCGTACGGCTTGCGCATGGGTGCGGACCCCCGCGGACGGCATCGGCGGACTGGCGGCTCTCGTCGTGCGTGAGCGCCCCTGTGTGGACGGGCGGGTGCGCGCCCGGCCACCGGGGTGCGGACGACCGGTCGAAGGGCGGACCGGTCAGCTCAGCGTCAGCGTGAGCACACCGGAGTAGGAGCCTGGCGGCGTGAACTCCGGTACGTTCAGCGACAGTCCGGCGTCGACGGTGAACTCACCACCGGTGAGGGTCCCGTTGGGGGTGGACGCCAGGGTCGCTCCCGAGGTGCCGACCGTGCCGGACGAGCCGGCCTGGCAGGTGCTCGGGCTGCCGGCCTTGGTGGTGCAGGCCGGGGTCCAGCTCAGGGCACCGGCGCCGATCTTCGCGCCGGGTCCGGTGAAGTCGGTGACCTTGCCGGTCAGGGACCAGCCCGCGGGCCCGCCGCGGAAGTCCTTGACCGTCACCGTCTGCAGGGCGCCCGTGGAGGCACCGCCCGTGCCGTAGTCGACCGCCGACAGCGCGACGGCGTCCCCGGCCTGAGTCATCGACAGGGTTCCCGCCCTCACCGTGGTGGTGAGTTTCTGACTGCCGTCGGGTACGGGCGTGTTGTCGATGACGACATAGGCGGCGGGACCGGCTCCGGTGTCCGGGTCCCAGCTTCCTCCCTCGTACGCGATCACGCCGGTCGTCGTCTTGTCGTTGACGACGAGCGAGCCGCTGAAGGAGCCCTGGGCGTTCGCGGTCACGGTCGCCGTGTCGGCGGTCTGGGTCGCCCCGGACCGTCCGGCGAGGGTGACGCTGGCACCCGGGGTGAAGTCGCTGCCGGTGACGGTCACGCTGTCACCGGGGTTGCCGGAGGCCGAACCGAGCTGGATGGCCCGGGTGTTGGTCTGTCCTCCGCCGGTCGCGGTGACCGTCTCCGACACCGGGGCGGGCGGGTTGGTGACCGTGCACGGGGTGTCCAGTTCCAGGATGTAGCTGGTGTGGATGTTGTAGTCGCCGGGCGAGAGGGTGATCGCGCCGGGAGCGGTGACCGTGAACGTGCCGGTCATGGAGAACGACGGGAAGGCGCCTCGCCCCGGCACCGGGTCGTTCTTCTTCGGCCCCGCGACCGTGACGCTGGCCGTCTGCGCGCCACCGACGGTGACCTTGCCGGTCGGCGTCATGATGTCGGCCGGCAGGGCGAGGTCGGTGGGGTTGCTCGCGGCGGGCGTGACCACCGTGTAGGTCACGGTGACCGTGTCGCCGACCTTGGGGCTCGCGTTGTCCACCGTGATCTTCGCGGTGGTGGTGCCGTCGATCGGGGGGAGGCCCGCGATCGCCGGCGGAATACAGTGCGTGGCGAAGTCCACGTTCACGGCAGCGGCGCCGGCCGGGGCGGCCAGCGCACCTCCCGCGGTGAGCGCGAGTACGGTCGCCCCGAGCAGTGCCGCGAGGCGGCGTCTTCGGGTTGTCGGACCCGTGGTTGACATGGCTGTTGCCCCCTCCTGAGGGATGCGGGCGCAGCGGCTCGTCTGCGCCGCCAGGGGGACATTGATGTGCCGGTCGTGTGAGAAGTCAATGGAGTCCCGGCGCAGCGACTGATGGGCCATCAGTTTCTGTCATGGTCGCCAACTCGGCTTGCAGGGTGTGGAGTTGTCGCCCAGGGCGGAGATTGCGGGGCTGCGGACCTGCGGGGCTGCGGGGGAGCCGGGCCGGTGTCGCTGCGCGCGGGCGGCACCGGCCCTCTTCGCGTCGTGGAGCGGTGGATCCGCGGCTCAGTGGATCAGAGGCTCAGTGGATCCGCGAATCAGTCGATCAGCGGACCAGTGGATCAGTCGAACACGAACGGGCCCGGGGACTGCGGTGCGTCCGCCGTGCAGGTGATCGTGATGCCGAAGATCGTCATCTTCAGGGAGCCGCCGTAGAACTCCAGGCTGTCGCCGGAGGCGACGGTGCCGTCGAGGGGGCCCACCGACACTCCGCTGCCGATGGCCATCGCGGGGTTCTTCTTGCCGGTGAAGGCGGTGGTCCCGCCGCTCGCGTTCACCAGGGAGAGCGTCGAGGTGACCGAATTCGCGGCGATCGGGATCGGTGCCGTGATGGCGGTGGAGCTGAGGGTGATGGTCGCGGCCGTGCCGTCCTGGGTGGCCGTGAGGGTGGCCGCGCCGCCGCCACCGATGGTGCAGGTGGCGTTGATGGTGGCCGTCTGGGGAGTGACGGCCGCGGCGGCCGGCGCGAAGGCCAGACCGGTCGCGGCGAGGGTGCCGGCGGCTAACGCCGAGACCGTTGCGAGTCGCTTGCCTCTCATCGAAATCCCTTCCCTTGTGGGGAATTGCCATGTGGGGATGGTCGGGACGGAGCCGTCCGCCCTGGTCCGGGCACACGGGCTCCTCACCTCTGTGCCCGGTGAGGGTGCGGGGAGACGTGTACACGGACCGTCCGCGTGTGGGGTGCGGGACGCCGTGCGGAGGCGTGTCCGACGGTCCGTCGGAATGTGCGGTTCCATTGAGACGCGGGTGCCTTGCGATGACAAGAGAAGCGGGCCGGCTCCTTCAACGGTGGTGAAAAATGGCCGAAGTTGGACCCGGGTGGACGGGCCTCCGGTGACCCGGCTCCCCGGCCCGGGAGGTCACCGCCGGCCGGTGGCGGGAGCGAGGTCCTGCAGGCCCACCACGCGCAGCAGCCGCAGACGCTCGTGGGACTCGGTGCCGGGGCGTGCCGTGTGGACGACGAGGAGCTGGTTGTCGCCGGAGCTGAGCAGGATCTCGCAGTCGAGTTCCAGCAGGCCGACCGTGGGGTTCAGGAACCGCTTCGTCGCGGAGCGCCGTACGGCGACCTCGTGGGACTCCCAGAGCTCCGCGAACTCCTCGCTCGTGGCGCGGAGTTCGGCCACCAGGGCGGCCGGGGCGGGGTCGGTGGGGCGGGCCGCGGTGACCGCGCGCAGGTTGGCGACATGGGAGCGGGCTTGCTCGGGACGGTCCTCGGGCGGGAAGAGGGACCGGGAGGCCGGGTCGGTGAAGAACCGGCGCACGAGATTGCGCCCGGGTTCGGCCTGGCCCGTCAGCGCCGCCGACATCGCGTTCTGCGCGAGCAGCTCGCCGTAGTCGGTCACGACCTGGGCGGGCGCGTCGGTCAGCCGGTCGAGGATCAGCAGGAGCCCCGGGCGCACGTGCGAGGAGGCGCCCTCGGCGCGGGGCGGCTCCTCGCCGGCGAGATGGAAGAGATGGTCCCGCTCGTCGCCGGTGAGCCGCAGCGCCCGTGCCAGCGCGCCCAGCATCTGACGGGAGGGGCGCGGCCGCGGGCCTGTTCGAGCCGGGTGTAGTAGTCCACGGACATGCCCGCGAGTGCCGCCACCTCCTCGCGGCGCAGGCCGGGGGTGCGGCGCCGGGCGCCGGCCGGGAGTCCCACGTCGGAGGGCTCCAGCCGGGCCCGGCCGCGGCGCAGGAAGTCGGCTGCCTCGGGTCGGTCCACCCCTCCAGGGTGACGCAGGCCGGCGGTCTTATCCAGGGACCGCCGGTCCCTGGATGAGGAGGTCTCTCCCGCCCCGCCCGGCACGGGGGGACGGTGGAGGCCGACGAGAGGAACACATCATGCTGACACTGGTGACCGGAACCACCGGCGAGGTCGGACGCCGTTTCGTGCCCCGTCTGCTGCGGCAGGCACCCGCCGGCGACCGGGTGAGGATCCTGGTCCGGGACGAGTCCAGGGCGACGGCCCTGGCCGGGCTCACCGGCCCGACCGGCGTCGGGCCGGAGATCGCCGTCGGGGACCTGCGCGACCCGGAGACGCTGGGCAAGGCCCTGGTGGGCGTGGACGCGGTGGTGAACATCGCGGCCGCCTTCCGCGGCGTTCCGGACGACGAGGCCTGGGCGGTCAACCGCGACGCCGCGCTGGAACTGGGCCGCGCCGCCGTCTCCGCGGGGGTGCGCAGGTTCGTGCAGGTCAGCACCAACCTGGTGTACGGGACCGGCCGGGGCCGCCCGCTCACCGAGGAGGACCCGAGCGTGCCCGGCGGCGAGATGTGGGGTGCCTACCCGGCCTCCAAGGCGGAGGCGGAGCGGGGCCTGCTCGCCCTGGAGGGCGGCATGGAGGTCCGGATCGGCCGTCTGCCCTTCGTGTACGGGGAGGGCGACCCGCATCTCGCCGCCTCGCTGAGGTGGGCCGGGCAGTGGGCCGCGACCCAGCGGCTTCAGATGGTCCACCACGCGGACGTCGCCCAGGGCCTGCTCCGGCTGCTCCAGGCCCCCGGCGTGGGCGGCACCCCGGTCTACAACATCGCCGACGACGCCCCCGTGACCACCGTCGACCTGCACCGGATCAACGGGGTCGAGGTGCCGCCCGCCCTGTACGAGCGCACCGACCCCGACCCCTGGAACGGCATCGTGTCCACCGACCGCATCCGCCACGACCTGGGTTTCCGCCCGGTGTACCCGTCCCTGTGGACGGCCCGCGACGCCGGCGCCCTGTGACCTGCCCGGCGGCCCCCTTCCAGCCCCCTTCCGGCGCCTGCCCGGGTGAGGCCGCCGGTCCGGTCCGCCGCCGGTTCAGTCCACCCCCTTGATCCGCACCACCAGCACCGCCCCCGCGAGGCCGATCACCGCCGCGACCAGGTACAACACCCGGTAGCCGCCCAGGTAGGTCACGATCGGGGCGGCCAGGACCGGGGCCGCGACCTGGGGAAGGGCGTTGGCGATGTTGATGACGCCGAGGTCCTTGCCGCGGTCCAGGGCCTTGGGCAGCACGTCGGTCATCAGGGCGAAGTCGACGGAGGTGAAGACGCCGAAGCCGACCCCGAGGACGGCCGCGGCGGCGATCGCCCCGGGCCAGGTCTGCCAGCAGGCCAGCGCCGCCGTGGCCACCGCCATCAGCACGCCGGACCAGATCACGAACGGCTTGCGGCGCCCCAGCCGGTCCGACCACGCCCCGCCCACCACGACCGTGGCGAGGAGCGTGATCCCGTTCACGGCGGTGAGGACGAGAACACCCTGCTCGGGGTCGTCGAGGCGCAGCCTGTCGCGCAGGTAGTAGAGCAGGTACAGCAGCACGAGGGCGTTGCTGAGGTTGATCAGGAAGCGGGTCAGCCAGGCCCACGCCAGGTCGGGGTGTTCGCGCGGACTCAGCCGGAAGGAGGCGAGGAACTCCCGCCCCGACCAGGGCGGCCGGGCCGACACGGGCAGCCGCAGGTCCTCGTGGCGCAGTACGTACGGCAGGACGCCCACCAGCGTGAACACCGCGCACGCCGCGTACCCGCCGCCGGTGCCCCCGGCCGCCGTCGCGAGCCCGGTGCCGCCGACCACGCCGAGGATCTGCGCCGCGCCCAGCCAGCCGCCCACGCTGCCGCGCTGGAGCCGCGGCACCCGGTCGGGCACGGCCGCCGTGACCGCGGCGAACGCGGCGTTCAGGGTGAGCTGGACCAGGCACCAGCCCGCCGCCATCGTCCACACGCCGCCCGCGCCCGCGAGGAGCAGCAGGGACAGCGCGCCGCCGGCCGCTCCGGCCACGATCCACGGCGTACGGCGGCCCCACCGCGCGGTCGTACGGTCGGACAGCGCGCCGAAGAGAGGGTTGGCGACCAGCGAGACGACCGCGCCCGCACCCGTCACCCATGCCAGCATCGTCTCCTTGGACATGCCGGTGCCGGGCGCGAAGTCCTCCGCCTGGGAGGCGAGGAGGATCTGCAGCGGGCCGTACCAGCCCACCCAGATCGCCCCGTTGGCGAGCGAGAGCGCGGACGTCCAGCCCCGGCCGACCCGTTCGACGGGCTCGGCGAGCGCGGACAGGGGCGCGACCCGGTCGGCCGCGGTCATCTCTGCGCCCGCAGGGCGTCCCGCAGCCAGCCGTACGAGGCCTTCGGGGTCCGCTCCAGGGTGTCGTAGTCGACGTGCACGAGCCCGAAGCGGCGCGCGTACCCCTCCGCCCACTCGAAGTTGTCCATCAACGACCAGACGAAATAGCCGCGTACGTCGACGCCCTGCTCCAACGCCCGGTGCAGCGCCCGGACATGACCGTCGAGGAAGGTGATCCGCTCCTGGTCGTCGATGCCGTCGTAACTGCAGCCGTTCTCGGTGATGACGACGGGCGGGAGCCGGTCGCCGTAGCGCTCGCGGAAGCCGGTGAGCAGCTCCGTGAGCGCCTCGGGTACCACGGGCCAGCCGAAGTCGGTGACCGGGTACCCCTCCAGTTTCTTGACGGTGAAGGGAAGTTCGGCGGGCAGGGTGAGTCCGCCGAACTCGATCTCCGCGCCTTCGGGGGCGCCCACCCTGGTCGGCTGGTAGTAGTTGATCCCGTACCAGTCGACCGGCTCTCCGATGATCTTCAGGTCCGACTCGACGTCGCCGGGCATCAACGCGTCGATGCCGTCGGGGTAGCGGCCCAGCAGGACGGGGTCGGCGAAGAGCCGGTTGAGCAGGAGGTCGTAGAAGTCGGCCGCCTCGACGTCCTCGGTGCGGTCCGAGGCCGCCCAGGTCGGGCCGTGCGAGTTGGCGATCCCGATGTCGTCCGCCCCGGCCGCGCGCAGCGCCCGTACGGCGAGACCGTGGGCGAGGAGCTGGTGGTGGGCCACCGGCAGGGCGTCGAACATGAGCCGCTTGCCGGGGGCGTGCGCGCCGAGGGCGTGCCCCAGCAGGGTGTGCTCGGCGGGCTCGTTGAGAGTGATCCACTTCTTGACGCGGTCGCCGAGGCGCTCCGCGACGACCGAGGTGTACGCGGCGAAGCGCTCGGCGGTGTCCCGGTCCGCCCAGTCCAGCTCCGCCGGCAGGTCCCAGTGGAAGAGCGTCGGCACGGGGCGTACGCCGGCCGCGCACAGCGCGTCGACCAGGCGGTCGTAGAAGTCGAGGCCGCCGGGGGAGTTCACCCGGGGCCAGGAGATGGAGAAGCGGTACGCGTCCACGCCGAGGCCGGCCAGGAGCGCCACGTCCTCGGGGTAGCGGCGGACGTGGTCGCAGGCCACCGCAGCCGTGGAGCCGTCCTTGATGTGACCGGGCCCGGCGGTGAAGGTGTCCCACACCGAGGGGGCGCGTTCGTCCACGGCCCCCTCGATCTGATGGGCCGAGGTGGACACGCCCCAGAGGAAGCCGGACGGGAACTGGGGGAGCGGGTTCGTCGCCATGCGCGATCATCTGTACCCGCGGTAACGGAAGTCAACGGGTCGGCGTGAACCCGCGGCCGGGTCCGCCCCGTCGGGCGCTCTCCTTCGGGCGCTCTCCTTCGGGCGCCCAGCTTCGGGCGCCCTGCTTCAGGCGCCCTCCTTCAAGACCCGGGAGATCAGCTCGCGCTGGCCCTCCGTGAGTGCCGGGTCGGCGGCGTGGACGGTTCTGCCGTCCACGGTGATCTCGTAGTGGAAGCCGTCCGGGACGCCGGCCGGGGGCGTGTCCTGTCCGGCGGCGAGTGCCCGCTCGGCCAGGGCGTGCCACTCGGGGGCGTCGGGGCGGGGGGGGGGGGTGTGGGGGGGGGGGGGGTGGGTGTGGGCGAGGCGGCGGGGGCGGGCGATCTCGGCTAAGTGGGCGGACTGAGAG
>NZ_JBHYXD010000038.1:14536-78084 GCF_042751995.1 Streptomyces sp. NPDC059371
GGGTGGGGGGGTGCGTGTCTGTGGGGGGGGTTTGGGGGGGGGGGGGGGGGGGGGCGGGGGGGGGGGCGCTGGGGGGGGGGGGGGGGGGGGGGGGGCCCCCCCCCCCCCCCCGGCGCTCGATGCCCGCGAATCCGCCCGTACGCCGCACTTCGATACGCATGGTGTCCTGTCCGGTACGAGTCGGGCGCCCGGGGCTGCGGCGCTTTCCGTCGGGGCTGCGGCGCTTTCCGCCGGGCCTACGCGGACGGCACCCCGACCTGTTCCCAGGCCTTCGACACCGCCTGCAGTTCCTCCCCCTCGTTGTACCGGGTCCGCGCCGCGGCGAGGGTGAGCCGCGCGAAGTCGGAGAAGAGGGCCTGCTGCGGCAGCTCCCCGCCGGTCAGCACGTCGTACCAGATCTGTCCGGCCCGCTCCCACGCGTTGCCGCCGAGGGCCTGGGCGACGAGGTAGAAGGCGTGGTTGGGGATGCCGGAGTTGATGTGGACACCGCCGTTGTCCCGGCCGGTGCGGACATAGCCGTCCATCGTCCCGGGCTGCGGGTCCTTGCCGAGCACGTCGTCGTCGTACGCGGTGCCCGGCGCCTTCATGGAGCGCAGCGCGGTGCCGGTGACCCGCGGGGCGAGCAGCCCGGCGCCGATCAGCCAGTCGGCCTCGCCGGCGGTCTGGCCGAGTGTGTACTGCTTGATCAGCGAGCCGAAGACGTCCGACATGGACTCGTTCAGGGCACCCGGCTGACCGAAGTACGTGAGGTTCGCCGTGTACTGGGTGACACCGTGGGTCAGCTCGTGGCCGATGACGTCGACCGGGAGGGTGAAGTCGAGGAAGATCTCGCCGTCGCCGTCGCCGAACACCATCTGCTCGCCGTTCCAGAAGGCGTTGTTGTAGTCCTTGTCGAAGTGCACGGTGGCGTCGAGCGGCAGTCCCTCGCCGTTGATCGAGGTGCGCTGGAAGGCGTTCAGGTAGAGCTCGAAGGTCGCGCCGAGGCCGGCGTACGCGCGGTTGACGGTGGCGTCCTTGCCGGGCCTGTCGCCCTCGCCGCGGACCTTCCTGCCGGGGAGGTCCTGGCGGTGGCGGGCGTCGTAGATCGTGCGGTGCGGCGCGTGGTCGTCGGCCCCCGCAGGCGCGGCGACGGCGGGCGCGCCGATGACGGTGGTCAGCCGGCGGTGGGTGCGCTCGTACGCGTCGCGCTCCAGGGTCTGGCGCGCGGGACCGGAGAGCGCGGGGTCCTCGTGCTGGGCGAGCTTGTCGAGGACATGGGGCGGAACGATGGTGCAGTGGACGGGCTCGTGGCCCCCGTTGGTCGTCATGCCCGGCACCCTTGCACTGAGTGATCTGTATGTCACTACGTGCAACCATGATTGGTGAAATGCGAGGATAAGGAGCCGGGGATTCCGGCTGGAAGTGGTATGGCGCACTCTTTGTCCCTTTTGGGGCGCGCGATCCCGCATACTGATACAGCCCTCCGTACGGAGCGCGGCTCCGCTAGGCTGCGGAGCATTATGCGTTTCGGGCTGCTTCTTCTTAGCTGCCGCGGCGAGGGCCTGTAGTCGAGGCCGACCCCCTCCCCGCGGAGTCTGGCGTTGCGCCGTCGGCCGTCCTTTCGGACATCCTGAGGAGCCTACGCATCATGGCGGACAGCCAGCACGCCCGCATCAACCGTCAGCAGCCCACGTCGATGCCGGTCCACAAGTACGGCCGGTACGACCAGGTCGACATCCCCGACCGCGACTGGCCGAACAACCGGATCACCGTCGCCCCCCGTTGGCTCTCCACGGATCTGCGCGACGGCAACCAGGCCCTGATCGACCCCATGTCGCCCGCGCGCAAGCGCGAGATGTTCGACCTGCTGGTCAAGATGGGCTACAAGGAGATCGAGGTCGGCTTCCCGGCGTCGGGCCAGACGGACTTCGACTTCGTCCGCTCGATCATCGAGGACGAGAGCGCGATCCCGGACGACGTGACGATCTCCGTACTGACCCAGGCCCGCGAGGACCTGATCGAGCGGACCGTCGAGTCGCTGAAGGGCGCCAGGCGCGCCAACGTGCACCTGTACAATGCCACCGCGCCGGTCTTCCGCCGCGTCGTCTTCCGCGGCTCGAAGGACGACATCAAGCAGATCGCCGTCGACGGCACGCGTCTGGTCGTCGAGTACGCGGAGAAACTGCTGGGCCCCGAGACCGAGTTCGGGTACCAGTACAGCCCCGAGATCTTCACCGACACCGAGCTGGACTTCGCCCTGGAGGTCTGCGAGGCGGTCATGGACGTCTGGCAGCCCGGTCCGGGCCGCGAGATCATCCTCAACCTGCCCGCCACGGTGGAGCGTTCGACCCCCTCCACGCACGCGGACCGCTTCGAGTGGATGGGCCGTCACCTGTCCCGCCGCGAGTACGTCTGTCTGTCGATCCACCCGCACAACGACCGCGGCACCGCCGTCGCCGCCGCCGAGCTGGCGCTGATGGCCGGCGCCGACCGTGTCGAGGGCTGCCTGTTCGGGCAGGGCGAGCGCACCGGCAACGTCGACCTGGTCACCCTGGGCATGAACCTGTTCTCGCAGGGCGTCGACCCGCAGATCGACTTCTCCGACATCGACGAGATCCGTCGTACGTGGGAGTACTGCAACCAGATGGACGTCCACGCGCGCCACCCGTACGTGGGCGACCTGGTCTACACGTCCTTCTCCGGCTCCCACCAGGACGCCATCAAGAAGGGCTTCGACGCCATGGAGGCCGAGGCGGCCGCCAAGGGCGTCACCGTCGACGACATCGAGTGGGCCGTCCCGTACCTGCCCATCGACCCCAAGGACGTCGGCCGTTCCTACGAGGCCGTCATCCGGGTCAACTCGCAGTCGGGCAAGGGCGGTATCGCGTACGTCCTGAAGAACGACCACAAGCTGGACCTGCCGCGCCGGATGCAGATCGAGTTCTCGAAGATGATCCAGGCGAAGACCGACGCCGAGGGCGGCGAGGTCACGCCGAAGGACATCTGGGCGACCTTCCAGGACGAGTACCTGCCCAACCCCGGCAACGCGTGGGGCCGTATCCAGGTCAGGACCGGCCAGTCCACCACGGACAAGGACGGCGTCGACACCCTGACCGTCGAGGCCACGGTCGACGGCACCGACACCGTCCTGAGCGGCACCGGCAACGGCCCGATCTCCGCCTTCTTCGACGCCCTGCAGTCCATCGGCATCGACGTCCGCCTCCTGGACTACCAGGAGCACACGATGAGCGAGGGCGCCTCCGCGCAGGCCGCGTCGTACATCGAGTGCGCGATCGGCGACAAGGTCCTGTGGGGAATCGGCATCGACGCGAACACGACACGCGCTTCGCTGAAGGCCGTCGTCTCCGCCGTCAACCGCGCGGCCCGCTGACCCCGTTCACCTGGTTCTTTCCGGCCCCGTCCGCCTTTCGAGGCGGGGGGGGCCGGGTCATATCCCGGCCAAATCGTGTGCAGGTCACAAGCAGGTCTCGTCCCAGGTACTGACTACACCTCAACAATGTGGCTAACATCACGCCAGCGCGGCGATGTTGCCGTGGGGGCACCGCCCACGCCTTTGAGGCTGTGGGGGAATTACGGAGGTGTGCGACGTGCTGCCAGGATGGGGACGAAACGGTCGTGCAGTTCAGGTTCCCCGCATCCTGGGCACCCGTACGGCGTGGAGCACCGTCGGCGACGGGGAGTTCTTCTGCCCCGGCTGCGGCGGCGACCGCAACTACCAGCGGCTCACCGGCCGGCGCCGCTTCACTCTTCTGGGTGTTCCCGTCCTCCCGCGCGGCGAGACGGGGCCCGTCGTGGAATGCGCGGCCTGCGGCCGCCACTACGGCGCGGACGTCCTCGACCACCCCACCACCACCCGCTTCTCCGCGATGCTCCGCGACGCCGTCCACACCGTCGCCCTCGCGGTCCTCGCGGCGGGCGGCGGCTGCGCCCGCTCCTCCCTGGAGACCGCCGCCGCGACCGTCCGCTCGGCCGGCTTCGACGACTGCACCGAGGACCAGCTCAGCGCCCTCGTCGAGGCCCTCGCCGCCGACACCGGCCGCTTCTTCGGCGAGCCCTGCGGAGCGAGCCTGGCCATAGAGCTCCACGAGGCCCTGGACCCGCTGGCCCCGCACCTCGCCGCGACGGGCCGCGAGGCGATCCTCCTCCAGGGCGCCCGCATCGCCCTCGCCGACGGCCCCTACACCCCCGCCGAACGCGACGTCCTCGCCACCGTCGGCGCGGCCCTGACGATCTGCTCCGACGACGTGACCCGCCTCCTGGCCGCGGCCCGCACACCGTCGTAGCGGACCGGAAGCCCACCGCCGCACTACTCCCCAGGGAGTAACGACCGCCCCGGCACACCCCGCGCAGTAGGGCCCGGCTCGCTCCCGCGAGCGACGAAAGGCGTCCGACGGGCCGGAAGTCTGGAACTCGGTAACCAGACATCCGGACCGAAGGGAGGCCCTGTCCATGGGGGCCGGAGAGACAAGTACGCCGTCGCGACGGCGGGCCGTGCCGTGGGCGGTGCTCGCGCTGTGGATCGGGCTGCTGGCAGTCGTCGGCCCGTTCGCGGCGAAGCTGTCGGACGTGCAGCACGACCGTGCCGTCGACTATCTGCCGTCGAGCGCCGACTCCACGCGGGTCGCGAAGATCGAGGACCGCCTGCCCGGCGGCGAGACCACCGAACTGGTGCTCGTCTACCACCGCGAGGGGGGACTCCGGCCGGCCGACCGGGCCACCGCGGCCCGCCAGGTCGCCGCGATCACCCGGGTGAACCCGCTCACCGGCACCCCCAGGGCCGTGCCGTCCGCCGACGGCAGCACCCTGATGTATCCGGTCGCCAGCAACGCGCCCGGCACCGACGAGAAGAAGCGCGACGCGTTCGTGAACGACGTCCGCGACGTGGCCCGGGACACCGGCGCGATGAGCGTCGTAGTCGGCGGGCCCGGCGCCCTGGCCACCGACGCGGGCGAGGTCTACAACTCGCTCGGCGGGCCGCTGCTCTACACCACCGTCGCCGTCGTCGCCGTCCTGCTCATCCTCATCTACCGCAGCCCGCTGCTGTGGCTCGTACCGCTCGCCGTCGCGGGCGTCGCGGACTATCTGTCGATGGGCGTCGCCTACGGCCTGAACCAGGCGTTCGGCACGGTCGTCTCCGGACAGAGCTCGGGCGTGATGACGATCCTCGTCTTCGGCGCCGGAACCGACTACGCCCTGCTGATCATCTCCCGCTACCGGGAGGAACTGCGGCGCGTGGAGCGGCCCTACGACGCCATGAAGGAGGCCCTGCGCGGCTGCGGGCCCGCCGTGCTCGCCTCCTCCGGGACCGTCGCGGCCGGACTGTTCTGCCTGCTCGCCGCCGACCTCAACAGCAGCCGGGGCATGGGCCCGACCGGCACCGTCGGTGTGCTGTGCGCCCTCCTCGCCATGCTGACCCTGCTGCCCGCCGTGCTCGTCCTGCTCGGCCGGCGGGTGTTCTGGCCGCTCGTCCCCGCCTACGGCAGCGAGCCCCGGCAACGGCGGAGCCTGTTCGCCGCGATGGGGTCCTCGGCCGGCCGCCGGCCGCTCGTCGTCCTGGCGAGCGGAGCCGCCCTGCTCGGGGCGCTCGCCCTCGGCACCCTGAACCTGCCGGGCGCGCTCAAGCAGGAGGACTCCTTCGTCCACCGGCCCGACTCGGTCACCGCGATGGAGACACTCGCCCGCGCCTACCCCGGGCAGGGCACCCAGCCGATCACCGTGATCACCCCCACCGGACGGGCGGACGCCACGCTGTCCGCCGCGCGCGGCCACACAGGCGTCGCGAGCGCCGAACGCGGACGCAGTGGCGGAGGCTGGACCGAGATCTCCGTCATCGCCCGCGGCGCCCCGCAGTCGGCGGCCGAGACGGCCACCATCAAGGCCCTGCGGGCGGACCTCGGCGGATCGTACGTCGGCGGCCCCAGCGCCCAGCAGCTCGACCTCCAGGACACGAACGCCCGCGACCGGCTCGTCGTCGTCCCGATCGTGCTCGTCTCGGTGCTGCTGATCCTGATCCTGCTGCTGCGCTCGCTCGTCGCGCCGCTGCTGCTCGTCGCCGCCGTCATCGCGGTGTGGGGCGCGGCCCTCGGCATCGGCGGCCTCGTCTTCGGCCCGCTGTTCGGGTTCGAGGGAACCGATCCCGGCCTCGGCCTGCTGTCCTTCGTGTTCCTGGTCGCCCTCGGCGTCGACTACGGCATCTTCCTCATGCACCGGATGCGGGAGGAATCCCGCTCCGGCGCCGAACCGGCCGCCGCCGCGCTCACCGCGCTGCGCACCACCGGAGGCGTGATCGCCTCGGCCGGCCTCGTCCTCGCGGCCACCTTCGCGGTGCTCACGAACATGGGGCTCCTCCAGCTCGTCGAGCTCGGCTTCGTCATCTCCGTCGGGGTGCTGCTCGACACCTTCCTCGTCCGTACGTACCTGGTGACCAGCGCGAGCGTGGCACTGGGACGGAAGGTGTGGTGGCCGGGCGGCCTCTCCCGCGAGCCGGACCCCGAGAAGGCCGGACGACAGGACCCCGTCCCCGTCGGCTGACCCGCAGCCACCGGACGACGGACATCGGGCGCCCCCGCCTCCCGCGGGGGCGCCCCCTCACGGAAGATGAAGCGGTGGACGTCAAACGCATGCTGCACCTCACCGGCTTCGGACACCGGGGCACCACCGATCCGGCGCGGGTCCTGCGCCAGGACGCGCTGCTCGCGGGCGTGCTGCTGCTCCTCGACGTCGCCGTGGCGCTCACCCTGAACACGGACGGCCGCCGGCCGGACGCGCTCGGCTGGAGCCTGCTGGTCGCCGCCCACCTTCCGATGATCTTCCGGCGGCGTGCCCCGCTCGCCGCGTTCCTCGGACTCGTCGCCTGCGTCGCCCCGTACCACGCGCTCGACTTCGACCACAGCGCGCCGCTGCTCGTCTCGATGACCGCGCTGTTCACCGTCGCCGTCACCGGGAGCCCGCTGCGCTCCCTGGTCGTCGGCGGCGGTGTCATCGGGATCATGCTCGCGGTCGAGTTCGGGCATGGCACCGCCGAGGGCACCGAGGCGCTGCGCGTCACCGGCTGGATCGTCGCGTTCATCGTGCTCGGCGTCTACGTCCGGGTGCACGGGCAGTACTTCGCCTCGGTCGTCGAACGCGCGGAGCGCGCCGAGCGCACCCGCGAGGAGGAGGCCCGCCGCCGGGTCGCCGAGGAGCGGCTGCGCATCGCCCGGGACCTGCACGACCTGCTCGCCCACAGCATCACCCTGATCGGCGTGCAGACCTCCGTCGCCGCGCACGTCCTGGCCGCCGACCCCGGCCGTCTGGACCGTGCGGCCGTCGCCAAGGCCCTCGACGACATCTCCGAGACCTGCCGGACCGCACGCGGCGAACTGCGGAGCACGCTGGAGGTGCTGCGCGACACCGAGCACACCGAGCACGGCGGCGGCGACGGCCGGGGCCCGCTGCCCGGCCTCGACGGCGTACCCGATCTGGTGGCGGCGGCCCGTTCGGCGGGCACACGGGTGGAGGCCTCGTCCGTGGTGGGGGCCGACGGTGTGCCCACCGCCGTGGGCGCCGCCGCCTACCGCATCGTCCAGGAGGCGCTGACCAACGCGGTACGGCACGCGGGCCCCGGCGCGAGCGTCCGCGTGGAGCTGGACACGGACGGCTGGGCGCTGCGCGTGCGGGTCACCGACGACGGCATCGGGGACGCGGGGGGCCCGCCCGGCTTCGGTCTGGTGGGGATGCGGGAGCGGGCCCGCAGCGTGGGCGGCACGGTGGAGAGCGGGACACGGGAGGAGGGCGGATTCGCGGTGCTGGCCGTCCTGCCCCTGCGCACAGCGGTGCCGGACCAGAGGCCGGACCCCGACCGTGGATCGGTTCCGGACCGGCGACCCGACCCCGACCGTGGATCGGTTCCGGACCGGCGACCCGACCCCGACCGTGGATCGGTTCCGGACCGGCGACCCGACCTCGACCGTGGATCGGTGCCGGACGGGCGACCCGACCCCGACCCCGACCGTCGATCCGTGCCGGACCAGCGGCCCGACCCCGACCCCGACCGTCTGCCGGTGCCGGACCGGCGCCCGGCGCCTCTGTCCGTACGTGACGCCGGCGCCGTACGGGACGACCGTCACGCACCCGGGAGCGGTCCCGCGGGCGTGGCCGAGCCGGGAGAGGACGGGCTCCGATGACCATCCGGGTGGTGCTCGCCGACGACCAGAACCTCGTACGGGCCGCGTTCGCCATGCTCGTGGAGTCGGCGCGGGACATGGAGGTCGTCGGGCAGGCGGCCACCGGCCGGGAGGCCGTCGAGCTGGCCCGCGCCGCACGCGCCGACCTGGTCGTCATGGACATCCGCATGCCCGACCTGGACGGCATCGAGGCCACCCGGCTCATCGCGGCCGACGAGAACCTCGCCGGGGTCAGGGTGCTCGTGCTCACCACGTACGACACCGACGAGCACATCGTGGAGGCACTGCGCGCGGGCGCCTCCGGCTTCCTGGTGAAGGACACCCGGCCCGCCGAACTACTCGACGCGATCCGCACCGTGGCCGCCGGGGACGCGCTGCTCTCGCCGGGCCCCACAGCCCGCCTGGTCGCCCGCTTCCTGCGCGCCCCCTCCGTCCCCGCGCTCGCCGCGGGCGGTCCCGAGGGGCTCTCCGAGCGCGAGCGCGAGGTGCTCACCCTCGTCGCACGCGGCCTCAACAACACCGAGATCGCGGCGGCGTTGGGGCTCAGTCCGCTCACCGCGAAGACCCACGTCAGCCGCATCATGGGCAAGCTGGGCGCCCGCGACCGGACCCAGCTCGTCATCGTGGCGTACGAGTCGGGCCTGGTGACCCCCGGAGACACGGGCCGGTCCTGACCGGCGGCGGCCGAGAGCCGGGGCCGGGCCCGCCCCGGCGGCAGCGGCCGAAAGCGTGACCGGAACCGACTGACGTCCCATCAGCACACCCTGAAAGCACGGGTATCGCCGCGGCGCGCTGGGCACATTAGGTTCACCGGGACATCCCACGTCCCACGTCGTTCCGTGTCCGATGCAGTCGACGTTGTCCAGGGAGTGTCATGACCAGCATGAGCCGCATGGTCGCGTTCGCCGCCACCGCCGGACTGTTCACCGCCCTCGCCGCCACAGGCCACGCCGCCTCGGCCGCGCCCCGGGGCGCCGGGGGCTGCACCTCCTCCGTCCCGTACACCGCGGGCCAGGACGGGTACGACACCTACCGCATCCCGGCGACCGTCACGACCGGAGCCGGCACGCTGCTCGCCTTCGCCGAGGGGCGGCACAGCGGCGCGGGCGACACCGGGAACATCGACGTCGTCCTCAGGCGCTCCTTCGACGGCGGCTGCACCTGGAGCCCGATGCGGGTCGTCGCCTCCGGAGACGGCGACACCCGCGGCAACCCGGCTCCGGTGGTGGACCCGAAAACCGGCCGGATCGTCCTGCTCACCTCCTACAACAGCGGTGCGGTCACCGAGGCGCAGATCATGCGCGGCGAGGTCACCGCGGAGCAGAGCCGGCGCGTCTTCGTCCAGACCAGCCGTGACGACGGGCGCCACTTCACCGCCCCGCGGGACATCACGGACCAGGCGAAGCTGCCGGGCTGGCGCTGGTACGCCACCGGGCCCGGCCACGCGATCGCACTGCGCCATGGACCGCACGCGGGACGCCTGGTCGTGCCCGCCAACCACTCCGCCGCCCCGCCCGCCGGGTCCACGGACACCGGCCAGGAGGCCAGGTACTACGGGGCGCACGCGCTCTACAGCGACGACGGCGGGCGCACCTGGCGGCTCGGCTTCGTCGACGACTCCTACGACGGGACCGACAACGCCAACGAGAGCTCGGCCGCCGAACTGCCCGACGGCAGGCTCTACTTCACCTCGCGCGACCAGAACGGCACGAGCACGGGCAACCGCCTCGACTCCTACTCCAGTGACGGCGCCGAGACCCTGGACCGCCCCTTCGCCGTCCAGCCCGACCTGAACGACGTCCCCGTCGTCCAGGGCAGTGTCCTCCAGCTCACCGGCCGCTTCGCCCCGCTCCTCTTCTCGGGCCCCTCCGTCCCCACCGTCCGCCAGTCCATGGCCGTCTGGCGCAGCGCGACGGCGGGCGCGGACTTCGACAAGGCGACCACCCTGTCCACGCGGCGGGCCGCCTACTCGGACCTCGTCCAGCTCGGTGCCTCCCGGGTCGGCATCCTCTACGAGACCGGCGACGCGGGACCGTACGAGACCATCGAGTTCCGGCGGCTGCCGCTGAGCGGGCTGCTCGGGTGACGGCGGGCCCTGGCTCAGAGCAGTCCCGCCGAGGCCAGATACTTCCCGACGCGTTCGACCTCGTCCGGCGACAGCGGCACCTGGGGTTCCGCTGTCGCGGCGCAGTCGATGACGCCCCGCAGGGACAGCGCGGCCTTGAAGGCGCCGAGCGCCGAGGAACTGCCGCCCATCCGGGCCGGGTCGCCGACGTCCACCAGGCCGAACAGCTCGCACAGCCGTTCCTGTTCCGCCCGCGCCCGCTGCCAGTCGCCCGCCGCGCACAGCTCGTACAGCCGTACGTAGCCCACCGGGTCCACGTTGGCCAGGCCGGGGACCACGCCGTCCGCGCCGAGGGCCAGCGCCGAGTCCACGACCACCTCGGAGCCGGTGAGCGCGGTGAAGCCGCCGGCGCCCGGGCGGGTACGGGCGCCGGTGACGACCGCGCGGAAGGCGCCGAGGTCGCCGCTGGAGTCCTTCAGGCCGGCCAGGACACCGTCGGCGGCGAGTTCGAGGACCAGTTCGGGGCTCAGCTTGGTGTGGACGGAGGCGGGGAGGTCGTACGCGAACAGGGGGAGCGAGGCGCGGGCGGCGACGACACGGAAGTGCCGGGCGATCTCCGCGGGATGGGTGCGGGTGTAGAAGGGGGCCGTGACGACGATCGCGTCCGCGCCCGCGGCACGGGCGGTGCGCGCGTGGTCCAGGACGCGGGGCGTCGTCATGTCGATGGCGCCCGCCAGGACGGGGAGCTGACCGGCCACGTGCGCCACCGTCGTCTCCACCACCCGCTTGCGCTGCGCGTCCGTCAGATAGGCCACCTCGGACGTCGAGCCGAGGACGAACAGGCCGTGCACCCCGGCGTTCACCAGGTGGTCGATCAGCCGGGTGAGCGACGGGACGTCCACCTCGCGGTCCGGTGTCAGGGGCGTGCAGACGGGCGGTACGACACCGGTCAGCGGGGCGGGGAAGGTCATGAAGGCTCCCGGATGTGCTGCTGGAACGGAACATCGGCCAGTGCGGCGGACTCGGCCTGCGCGACGAGGGTGCGCGTCGACCGGCCCTCCTCGACAGGATGGTGGCACCGGAAGCGGTGGCCGGGTGCCGACGCGGCCGTGAAGTCCGGCATCCGGGTCGCGCACTGCGTGTCCGCCTTCCAGCAGCGGGTGCGGAAGGGGCAGCCGCTCGGCGGGCGCGTCGCCGAGGGCACGGGCCCGGTCAGCGGGATCGGCTCGATGGGATCCAGCAGGCCCGGGGTCGCCGAGAACAGCGCCCGGGTGTACGGGTGACGCGAGCCGTCGGTGACCTCGCCCGCCGGGGACTCCTCGACGATCCGGCCGAGGTACATCGTGATCACCCGGTCGCTCATCCGGCGCACCGTCTGGATGTCGTGGGACACGAACACCAGGGCCAGGCCGAGGCGTTCCTTCAGGTCCAGCAGGAGATTGAGGATCTGCGCGCGCACCGACACGTCCAGCGCGCTCGTCGGCTCGTCGGCCACCACCAGTCCGGGATCCAGGGCCAGCGCGCGGGCGATCGCCACCCGCTGGCGCTGGCCGCCGGAGAGCTGGCCGGGCAGCGCGTCCGCGAGCGCCCGGGGCAGGCCGACCAGGGACATCAGCTCCCTCACCCGGTCGGCCCGTTCGGCCGCGCTGCCGCGCCGGTGCACATCCAGCGGGTCGCGCAGGATCCGGCGCACGGACAGCCGGCGGTTCAGGGCCGTCGACGGGTCCTGGAAGATCATGCCCGTGCCGGCGCCGACCACCGTGCGCCGCTCGTCCGGCGTCAGGGACCACAGGTCACGGCCGCGGAAGGTCACCGTGCCGGACGTCGGCCGCTGCACCCCCACCAGCACCTTCGCGAGCGTCGACTTGCCGCAGCCCGACTCGCCGACGACGCCGATCGTCTCGCCGGGCGCCACGGCGAGATCGGCGCCCGTCAGCGCGTACACCCGGTCGCGGGTGAACACACCGCCGCTGCGCGCCTTGTGGACGACATGCGCGTCGGTGAGCCGGACGAGCGCGTCCCCCGGGGATGTGCTCATTTCACGGCCTCGCTCTCCGTCGTCACCAGGTCGACGGCCGGGTGGTGGCAGGCCGCCGTGTGCGTGGGCGTGCCGAGGAGGTCCGGCGCCGTGGCCCGGCACACCTCGTCGGCCATCGGACACCGGTCGGCGAACCGGCAGCCGGCCGGGAAGTCGGCGGGGGAGGGGACGACTCCCCTGATCTGCGTCATGCGCTCGGCCGCCGACTCCAGGGACAGGACACCGCCCAGCAGTCCGCGCGTGTAGTGGTGGGCCGGGGACTCCACCAGGTCCGCCGTCACCCCCGTCTCGACGATCTGGCCGCCGTACATCACGACCACCCGGTCGGTGACCGCCGAGATCAGCGCCAGGTCGTGCGAGACGAGGACCAGGGCGAAGTCCAGTTCCGCCCGCAGCCGCAGCAACAGCTCCATGACCTGCGCCTGGACCGTCACGTCCAGAGCCGTCGTCGGCTCGTCCGCGACGATCAGAGCCGGCTCGCGGGACAGCGCCATCGCGATCAGCACCCGCTGGCGCTGGCCGCCGGAGAGCTCGTGGGGGTAACTGCGCAGGGTCCGCTCGGGATCGAGACCGACCAGGGCGAGGAGCTCGGCCGCCGGCCGCCTGCCGCCCCGCCGTATCACCTGCTTGAGCTGCGCCCTGATCGTCATCGCCGGGTTCAGGGACGACAGCGCGTCCTGGTAGACCATCGCCATCTCGTGGCCCAGCAGCCGGCGTCGTACCCGCATCGGCTCGCCGACCAACTGGCGCTGCCGGAACCGGACCTGGCCGCGCACCCGGGCGTCCTTGGGCTCCAGGCCCATCACCGTCAGGGCCGTCAGCGACTTCCCGCAGCCCGACTCGCCCACCAGGCCCAGGACCTCGCCCGGGTGCACCTCGAAGCTGATGCCGTCGACGATGTCCACACCGCTGTGCCGGTGGTCGAAGCCGATGGCCAGACGCTCGACGGCGAGAACGGGCTGCCCGTCCGTGACGGGCGGGCGGGCCCGCGCGCGCAGCCGGGCCGCGGCCTGTGCCAGACCGGGCAGTTCGACGACCGTGCCGCTGCCCGGCTCCGGGGCTTCGAGCCGGTCCTCGGCGGGCGGCACCGACACCTCGCGGCCGGCCGGCGCGGCCCATGCGTCGGAGACGCCCTCGGAGAGGATGTTCAGCGACAGCACGGTGACCAGCATCAGCAGGCCGGGGAAGACGGTGGCCCACCAGCCGCCGGTCAGCACCATGTTCTTGCCGTCGGCGATGACACTGCCCCAGGACGGGTCCGGGGGCCGTACGCCCGCGCCGATGAAGGACAGCGAGGCCTCGAACACGATCGCCTCGGCGACCTGCACGGTGCAGAACACCAGGACCGGGGCCGCGCAGTTGACGGCCACGTGCCGGAGCACGATGTGCGGGGTGCGGGCGCCGATCACCTGCTCGGCGGTGACGTAGTCCTCGCCGTACTGGTCGAGCACGTTCGCCCGCACGACCCGGGCCACGGGCGGGGTGAACAGGAACGCGATCGCGCAGATCAGCACGGTGATGCCGCCGCCGAAGACGGCGACGAGCACGGCGGCGAGCGCGATGCCGGGGAACGCCATCACCACGTCCAGCGTGCGCATCAGCGTCTCGTCGACCGCCTTGCGCGAGGTCGCGGCGAGCGCGCCGAGCAGCGCGCCCACGACCAGGGCGAGCGCGGTGGCGCCGAGCCCGATGGCCAGGGACCAGCGGGCCCCGTACATCAGCCGGCTGAGGATGTCCCGGCCGAGGCTGTCCTGCCCCATCCAGTGCCCCGCCGACGGGTGCCCGGTGCCGTCCGTCTGCGGCTGCTGGTCGAGCGGGTCGTGCGGCGCGAGCAGCGGGGCGAACACCGCCGTCACGAGGACCACGGCCAGGAAGCAGACCGCGATCCTCGACAGCGGCGGCAGTCTGCGCCAGCCGCGCAGCCGGATACCGGGCCGGGCGAGGGCTCCCGCGAGTTCCTTCCGCGTGATCATCGGGTCGCTTCCCTCAGTCGTGGGTTGACCAGCAGATACAGGATGTCGATGACGAGGTTCACGACCACGAAGCCGATGGCCGTGGTGAGGACGACGCCCTGCACGACGGCCGGGTCACCGTTCTGCACGGCGTCGATCATCAGCTTGCCCATGCCGGGCAGCGAGAAGATCGTCTCGATGACGACCGCCCCGCCCAGCAGATAGCCGACCCGCAGCCCCAGCACGGTGAGCGGGTTCATCAGGGCGTTGCGCAGGACGTTGCGGCCGACGACCACCCGGGGCGGCAGCCCGCTTCCGATCGCGGTGCGTACGTAGTCCTTGTCGAGCTCCTCGACCACGGACGTCCGGACGATCCGGGTGAGCTGGGCGGCGACCGGCAGGGAGAGCGCGAGCGCCGGAAGCGCCATGGTCTTCAGCCAGCCGGTCAGCGAGTCGGCCGGGTTGATGTAGCCGCCGGTCGGGAACCAGCCCTGGTCGACGGCGAGGTACTGGATCATCAGCAGTGCCAGCCAGAAACCCGGTGCGGCGACCCCGGTCAGGGACACCACCCGGATGATCTGGTCGGGCAGCCGGTCGCGGTGGATCGCGGCCGTCACCCCGCCGAGCAGCGCCAGCACCACCGCGATGCCGAGCCCCAGGAAGGTGAGCTGGAGGGTGAGCGGCAGCGCGGTGGTGACCTGATCGACGACCGGCGCCCTGGTCAGGGCGCTGGTGCCCATCTCGCCGTGCAGCAGGTCCGCCACGAAGTGGATGTAGCGCACGGGCAGCGGATCGAGCAGCCCGCTCTGCTCTCTGAAGTCGTGCAGTTGCTCCGGGGTCGGGTTGGCGCCCTGGAAGAACGCGGACGCCGGATCGACGTCCGAGAACCGCATCACCAGGAACACGAACAGGACGATCCCGAGCATCAGCGGCACGAGCAGCGCGACGCGGCGCAGCAGGATCCTGAGGATGGCGACCACGTACGAACTCCCCTGACGCCTAGACCCACTTGGCTTGCAGCAGGTTGATGCCCGGATAGGGCTGCGGCCTTATCCCCGCGAGCCGGCGCGGATTCCACGCCGTCATCAGCTCGTTGTGCACGACCGGGTAGAGCACGGCCTGTTCGGCGACGACGTCGATGTAGTCCTGGATCATCGTCTTCTTCTTGTCGGCGTCCGGTTCCTGGGTCGCCCGGTCCATGTCCTTGAAGAGCTGCCTCGCGACCGGGTCGCCGGCCCAGCGGGCGTAGCCCATCCAGAGGTTCTGGGGGCCGTAGTTGTAGTGCATGATCAGGTCGGCGTCGAGGCCGAACTGGTTGGGGTTCGAGGCGGCGGCGACGACCTGGTAGTCCTGCTTCTGGTCCATCTTGGTGAACACGGCCGTGGTCTCCTGCGGGGACAGCGTCGTCCGCACGCCGATCGCGTCCCAGGACGCCTTGACGGTCGGCAGGCAGTCGACGATCCAGCTCACGTTCACCGACAGGATCTCGATCTCCAGCCCCTTGACCCCGGCCTCCTTCAGGAGCTTCTTCGCCTTCTCCGGGTCGTAGGAGTAGACGGTCTTCGCGGGCCGGTAGGAGGGGTTGGCCTCGTTGAGGAAGGAACTCGACGGCCTCCCGTGCCCCTTGAGCGCGACCTCGACCATCTTGCCGGTGTCGATGGCGTAGCGCAGCGCCTGACGGACGCGGACGTCGTCGAACGGCTTGTGCCGGGTGTTGAACATCAGGAACAGGTTGTTCATGCCGGCGCCGCCCTGGACGGTCATGCCGCCCTTGCGGAGCTGCGCGATGTTGGCGTACGGGATGTTGTCGGCGATCTGGGCCCCGACGCTCGCTCCGGAGATCTTCGCGACGCGGGGCGCGGCGTCCACTATGGTCAGCCAGTTCATCTTCTTGAAGGCGGCCTTGCGCGGACCGTTGTAGGCGGCGAACGCCTCGAACGTGGTGTTGGACTTCGGGTGGTGCGCGGTCTGCCGGTAGGGGCCCGAACCGATCGCCTTGCCCTTGATCGCGTCGTCCCAGGCGCCCGGCTGCGAGAAGACGTGCTTGGGCATGATCTTCGCCAGGGTGAGCCGGGAGATCCCTTCGGGGAACGGGAACTTGAGGACCAGCTCGACGTTCTGCGCGTCGATCTTGCGGACTTCCTTCAGCCAGGGGGCGAAGAAGCCCTTGGCGAGCGTCTGGGTATTGGGATCGAGTATCCGGCCGAAGACGAAGACCACGTCGTCGGCGGTGACCGGCTTGCCGTCGTGGAACGTGGCACCGGCGCGCAGCGTGAACTTCCAGGAGGTGCCGGTGAGGTCGGCGGGCACCTGGGTGGCGAGCGCGGCGTAGGGCTCGCGGGAGATCGGGTCGGTGTCGAGCAGACCCTCGTAGACATGGTTGTTGGCGGCCATGCAGAAGGCGGACGCGGTCTGTGTCGGATCCCAGCTTCCGTCGTTCCCGTAGCCGATCACGGCCGTCAGCGTGGCGTTCCGTCCGCTGCCCGAACCGCCGGTGTCGTTCGTCGACTCCGGCCCGGACGAGCAGGCGCCGAGCGTCGAGGAGAGGGCGGCGGCCGCGCCCAGGGCCCCGGTGTACTTCAGGAACGACCGGCGGTGCGGCGCCGGAGTGGGGTTCACGTCGCGCACGGTTCCTCCAGCAAGGAGTGGTCCAGTTGAACGGTCCGGTGAGGCGGTGGAGCGGTCGGTTCGGCCGGCCCGGGACACAGGAGATACGACGTCCTACGTCATGGGGGGCAGCGCGACCATAGGAGGGGGCGCGGAGGGGGTCAAGGGCCCGCACACGAATGGCGTATCTTCCACAGGTGCGACCAATGGCGGTATGAAACAGGGGTAGTTGGCCGAACTTGGCGTTTAATCAGCCCGGAGGTGGGACGTCCGATGTCCAGCGAGCGTACGATGCGGCGCATGCCTGAGGAGACCGGGAACCGGCGCCGGCCCGAGCGCCGGGTGAGCAGCCAGATCCAGCGCGAGGTCATGCAACTGATCCTCGACCAGGGGCTTCCGGCCGGTGCGCCACTGCCCACCGAGACCGAGCTGATGAGCGATCTCGGCGTGAGCCGCAACTCGGTCCGTGAGGCGCTCAAGGCACTTCAGGCACTCGACATAGTCGAGATCCGGCACGGCTACGGCACCTATGTGGGTGAGGCGTCCATGACGCCGTTCGTCGACGGACTGACCTTTCGCACACTCGCCCGTCCGGACGATCCGACCGCGGCGCTGGCCGAGATCCTCCAGGTCCGTGAAGTGCTGGAGGAGGGGCTGATAAGCCGGGTGGCCCAGGTGCTGACCGAGGAGGAACTGGACCGGCTCGAAGCCGTCGTCACCGAGATGGAGACGGCGGGCGACGACGGCCGCTCCTTCCCCGAACTCGACAGCCTGTTCCACGAGTTGCTGTACGCCTCGCTCGGCAACCCGCTCGTCCCCCAACTGCTCGGCGCGTTCTGGACCGTCTTCCGGCGGGTCGCCGCGGTGCGCGGCTGGAGCGACGACATCACCCCGGAGGTCACGGCCCGCCGCCACCGCGACATCCTCAGTGCCCTGCGGGTACGGGACGTCGAGGGCGCCCAGCGCGCGATGGCCGACCACTTCCGGGGCATCGAGGCCCGCGCCGCCCAGGGCTCCCGCGGCGTGAGCTGAAGCGGGCCCACGCTCCACGGCCGCTTTCCCTGGGTCCCGTCGGCGCCGGTACCGACCGGTCCGCGCGCCCCGGGTCCGCCCCGGGTTCCGCACCCCCGGCGCGCCCTAGGCTGGACCCGTGCCCGACATCCGACCCCACTCCCCGACCGGCTCCCGGGCCGACAGCGGTCTCTGGGACGCGGACGGCGCGGGGGTGCTGTCCCTGCCCTCCGGCCGGCTGATCCGGGGCCGGGCGCTGCGCCGGCCGCTTCCGGCCGACGGCGGTCCCGTGCCGGCGTACGCCGTGTACCTGCTCGGCGGACAGCCGCCCCCGGTCCCCTGGGAGACCCACTGGCTGCGCTGGCCCGATTTCCGGCTGCCCGCCGACCGGGCGGAGGCCCGCGCCGTGCTCACCGAGGCCTGGCGGCGGGCCGCGGGCGAGCGCGTCGAGATCGCCTGCCACGGCGGCCGGGGCCGCACCGGCACGGCCCTGGCCTGCGTCGCCGTCCTCGACGGCGTACCGCCCCGGGAAGCGGTGGCGTACGTACGCCGGCACTACGACCGGCACGCCGTGGAGACACCGTGGCAGCGCGCGTACGTACGCCGCTTCGGCACACGGGACTGATCCGGCCCCCGGGGGCTGGGCTCCCTAGGGGCGGGTCGCCCGGAAGCGGAGGACGCCGCCACCCGGCTGCACGGCCACGGACAGCTCCTTCGCGGCCGCGTTCCACCGCGTCGTGGGCGTCACGCCCCGCCGGTACTTCCGGCCCCGGCCGTGAACGGCCCGCCGAGGAAGGCGGTCCAGGCGCCCGCGCCGATCAGCAGCACGGGTCCGTCCGGCAGCTTGCTGTCCCGGACGGGGACGAGCCCGGTGACTCCGTCGGCGACTTCGAGGCAACTGCCGCCGTTGTCGTCGCTGTAGGTACTTTTGCGCCACTGAATGAGGCTCAGGTCGTACTCGCGCATCGTCTGTGGTCCTCCGACGCCGATTCGATCAGAGACAGGGACGCGTCCGGCGGCAGCGCGACGGCCCTGAGCAGATCGTATGCGTCCTGCACCCGCTGAACCAGGGCTGGTTCGTCCAGCAGGTTGCCCGAATACACGGCCTCTGTATAGGCGGTCGGCGGGGCGTCGGCGAACTCCATGAGCTGGACCATCCGTCCTATGAGCGGATACGCCCCGACCGAGTACGGCAGCACCTGCACGAGGACCCGCCGCCCTCGCACGAGGCCGATGACGTGGTCCAGTTGCTCCGCCATCGTCGTCGGCCCGCCGACCGGGATTCGCAGCACCTGCTCATGCAGGATCACCCAGTAGACGGGCGCCTTCGTGCCGTCCAGGATGCGTGCCCGTTCGCGGCGGGCGCTCACCTTCTCCTCGACGTACTCGTCGCTGGAGAGCGGGTTCCCCGCCACCATGACGGCCCGCGCATACCCCGCCGTCTGCAAAAGACCCGGCACCAAAGCGGGCGCGAACTCCGCGATCTTCGTTGCCATCCGCTCCAGTTCGACCACCGCCGCGAAATACCCCGCGTAGCGCTTGTCGTCGATGAGCTTGTGCCACATCCGCTCGAAGAAGCCGTCGCCGCCCAGCAGTGTGTCGATGCGCTGGGCCACGTCCAACTGAGGCTTGCGGATGGCCTGTTCGAACTGGCCGATATAGCCGCCGGAGACGAAGACCCGAGCCCCCAGTTCCACTTGCGTGAAACCTGCGTCCTCCCTGCGTCGTTTCAGTTCTGAACCGAAAAACTCCCAGGCGGCCTGCCGCGAACCGTTGGCCATGGGCCAACCCCCTTGCACTGCACCGCGCTTGTAGCGGACGGAACCCTGCCGATTTTAGATGCGGAGCGTCACGATCGGGATGCGAAGCGTGAAATCGACAAGGACCGGTGGGCCAGGTGAAGGAAGAGCACGCACGAGCACAAGCGCCGGCGCACGGACGAAAGCACGGACAGACCCACGTACACACGCCGCCTGACGGGCGGCGGGACTCGGCGCACCGCGTCGAAGAGGCGGAGGAAACTGTGCAGGACTTACGGACGGTGCTCGCGGGGGTCGAGGTCGTGGCCCGGCTCACGGCGGCCCCGCGATGAAGGCGGCGCTGCCGCCGACCGGCTCCTGCGCCGTCGACACCCGCACGGGCAGGGTCGGCGTGGTCATGGGGCACGAGGGGCCGTACGTACAGCTCAGACCGCTCGGCGGTGGCAGGGAGTGGGACTGCCGGCCGGAGGCCGTCCGGGAGGCGACCCCGACGGAACGGATCAGCGCGGCGACCGCGTACGCCAACGCCCGCAGCCGCGGCGAGGTGCCGTGACGAGGGTCCCAGGAACAATGCGACCCGACCGGGCCGGGTGGCGTGTGCCGTAGGCGAGAATGGGCCGCATGAGCCTGTTCCGCGACGACGGCATCGTGCTGCGCACCCAGAAGCTGGGTGAGGCGGACCGGATCATCACGCTGCTCACGCGCGGTCACGGCCGCGTACGGGCGGTGGCGCGCGGTGTCCGGCGGACCAAGTCGAAGTTCGGGGCGCGCCTCGAACCCTTCTCCCACGTGGACGTGCAGTTCTTCGCGCGGGGCAGTGAACTCATCGGCCGCGGGCTGCCCCTGTGCACACAGAGCGAGACGATCGCTCCGTACGGTGGCGGGATCGTCACCGACTACCCGCGCTACACCGCGGGGACCGCGATGCTGGAGACCGCCGAGCGGTTCACCGATCACGAGGGGGAGCCCGCGGTGCAGCAGTATCTGCTGCTCGTCGGCGGGCTCCGCACCCTTTCCCGGGGCGAGCACGAACCGCACCTCGTCCTCGACGCCTTCCTGCTGCGCTCCCTCGCGGTCAACGGCTACGCGCCCAGCTTCAGCGACTGTGCCAAATGCGGCATGCCGGGACCGAACCGCTTCTTCTCGGTCGCGGCGGGAGGAACCGTCTGCGTCGACTGCCGGGTGCCCGGCAGCGTCGTACCCTCGCCTCAGGCCCTCGAACTCCTCGGCGCGCTGCTCACGGGAGACTGGGAGACCGCGGACGCGTGCGAGCCGCGGCACGTCCGGGAGGGCAGCGGGCTGGTGTCGGCGTATCTGCACTGGCATCTGGAGCGCGGACTGCGCTCCTTGCGGTACGTGGAGAAGTAGGCGCCGCCCGGGCAGTCCGGGGCGGCGAAGGCGCACGAGCGCGGTACGAGCGCGCGAGAGCGGCAGAGAACAGCAGGCAGAACGAGACGGGCGCCCGGCGCACGCGAGCAAGAGGGAGACGAGAAGCACATGGTCGTACGCGGGATCCTGGGTGGCCGGCGCCGCGAGTACAAGGCACCGGAACCGCACCCCTCCGGTGCCCGTGCGCCCAAACTCCCCGGTGAGCTCATCCCGAACCATGTGGCGATCGTCATGGACGGGAACGGCCGCTGGGCCAAGGAGCGCGGGCTGCCGCGCACCGAGGGGCACAAGGTCGGTGCCGAGCGCGTCCTCGACGTCCTCCAGGGCGCGGTCGAGGCCGGCGTCGGCAGCATCTCCCTGTACGCCTTCTCCACCGAGAACTGGAAGCGCTCGCCCGACGAGGTGCGCTTCCTGATGAACTTCAACCGGGACTTCATCCGCAAGACCCGCGACACCCTCGACGAGCTCGGTATCCGGGTGCGCTGGGTGGGCCGGATGCCCAAGCTGTGGAAGTCGGTCGCCAAGGAGCTCCAGATCGCCCAGGAGCAGACCAAGGACAACGACGCGCTCACGCTGTACTTCTGCATGAACTACGGAGGCCGCGCCGAGATCGCCGACGCGGCGCAGGCGCTGGCCGAGGACGTGAAGGCCGGCCGCCTCGACCCGTCCAAGGTCACCGAGAAGACGCTGCAGAAGTACATGTACTTCCCGGACATGCCGGACGTGGACCTGTTCCTGCGTCCGAGCGGCGAGCAGCGCACCTCCAACTACCTGCTCTGGCAGAGCGCCTACGCCGAGATGGTCTTCCAGGACGTGCTGTGGCCCGACTTCGACCGGCGTGACCTGTGGCGGGCCTGCGTCGAGTACGCGCAGCGCGACCGCCGCTTCGGCGGCGCCGTCCCGAACGAGAAACTGCTCGCCATGGAGGAGGCCATGCGGGGCGACGGCTCTTAACACCCGCCGCCCGCGGGGTTGTTCGAATCCGGCGTTACGATCACGGCTCATCACCACCGAACCGCGCACCCCGAGGACGTGGACCGGCTGCGAGTGATCCTCGATCGCCGCCTGGCCCGCGTTTGAGGGACCGCGCTCCCGAAGGGGCTCAGCCCTTCGCCGCCGCGCACTCCGCGCACGTACCGAAGATCTCCACCGTGTGCGCCACGTTCACGTAGCCGTGCTCCGCGGCGATGGCCTCCGCCCACTTCTCGACAGCCGGGCCCTCCACCTCCACGGCCTTGCCGCAGACGCGGCAGACGAGGTGGTGGTGGTGCTCGCCGCTGGAGCAGCGCCGGTAGACCGACTCGCCCTCCGAGGTGCGCAGGACGTCGACCTCGCCGGCGTCGGCGAGGGACTGGAGCGTGCGGTAGACGGTGGTGAGCCCGACCGAGTCGCCCTTGTGCTTGAGCATGTCGTGGAGCTCCTGCGCGCTGCGGAACTCGGTCACCTCGTCGAGCGCCGCCGCCACGGCGGCACGCTGCCGGGTGGAGCGGCCCCGGACGGGCGATCCAGCGGTTGTCACCGTTGCCTCCTCGCGTCTGCGCTTGCCCGGCCATTGTGCCAGCCCGGACAGTGCCCGGTCAGACGCCGACGGCGCTCTCCGGTCCGCGGGTGGCCGGAATCGCGCACTCCGCCGGATCCCCGGCGGCCTGCGCGGCGGCCACGGCCCGGGCCCGGCGCCGTGCCAGCGGTGACGCCAGCGCCGTCAGCGCGATGAACGCGCCGATCGTCAGCAGCACGATCGTCGAGCCGGGCGGCACATCCTGGTAGAACGACGTCACCGTGCCGCCGATCGTCACGCTCACCCCGATCGCCACCGCGACCGCGAACGTCGCCGCGAAGCTCCGGGTGAGCTGCTGGGCCGCCGCGACCGGCACGACCATCAGCGCGCTCACCAGCAGCAGGCCGACCACCCGCATCGCGACGGTCACCGTGACCGCCGCCGTGACGGCCGTCAGCAGGTTCAGGGCCCGCACCGGCAGACCGGTCACCCGCGCGAACTCCTCGTCCTGGCTGACCGCGAACAACTGCCGGCGCAGCCCCAGCGTGACCACCAGGACGAAGGCGGCCAGCAGGAAGATCGCCGTCACGTCGGACTCGCTCACCGTCGACAGCGAGCCGAAGAGGTACGAGGTCAGGTTGGCGGTCGAGCCGCCCGCGAGGCTGGTGAACATCACGCCGCCCGCCATGCCCCCGTAGAAGAGCATGGCCAGCGCGATGTCCCCGCGGGTCTTCCCGTACCAGCGGATCAGCTCCATGAGCACGGCGCCCAGCACGGACACGGCCGTCGCCATCCACACCGGTGACGTGTTGAGCAGGAAGCCGAGGCCGACGCCCGTCATCGCCACATGGCCGATGCCGTCGCCCATCAGGGCCTGACGGCGCTGGACGAGGTAGATGCCGACGGCGGGCGCGATGACGCCCACCAGGACGGCGGCGAGCAGTGCCCGCTGCATGAAGGCGTAGTCGAGGATGTCCATCAGCTCAGGAGTCCCGTCCGGATCGGTTCGGCGTCGTGAGCCGCGTGCGGGTGTACGTGGTCGTGGCCGGGCAGGGCGTGCTGGCCGACCGCCTGCGGTGGCGGGCCGTCGTGCAGGACGCAGCCGTCCCGCAGGACGACCGCGCGGTCGATCAGTGGCTCCAGGGGGCCCAGCTCGTGCAGGACGAGTAGCACGGACGTGCCCTGGGCGACCTGGTCGCGCAGGGTGGCGGCCAGCACCTCCTGGCTGGCGAGGTCCACGCCCGCCATCGGCTCGTCCATGATCAGCAGTTCGGGTTCGGAGGCCAGCGCGCGGGCGATGAGGACCCGCTGGTGCTGTCCGCCCGACAGGGCGTTCACGGAGTCCTTGGCGCGGTCCGCCATCCCGACGAGTTCCAGGGCGCGTCGCACGGCCGCGTGATCGGCCTTGCGCAGGATGCCGAAGCGGGCGCGGGACAGCCGGCCCGAGGCGACGATCTCGGTGACCGTCGCCGGCACACCGCCCGCGGCCGTGGTCCGCTGCGGGACGTAGCCCACCCGGTGCCAGTCGCGGAAGCGGCGGCGCGGAACGCCGAAGATCTCGATCTCGCCGGCGCTGACGGCGATCTGGCCGATGACGCTGCGCACGGCGGTCGACTTGCCGGAGCCGTTGGCGCCGAGCAGCGCGACGACCTCGCCGCGGCGCACGGTCAGGTCCATGCCGCGCAGGACCGGGCGCGAACCCAGTTCCGCCCGGACACCACGCAGGGATACGACGGACTCGTTCACGGCGTCCTCCACAGTGATCACTTCGTTCCCAGAGCCGTCTTGAGGGCTTTCAGGTTCGACCGCATGACCTGCATGTAGTCGCTGCCCCTGGACTTGTCGGTGATGCCTTCGAGGGGGTCGAGGACATCCGTCCGCAGCCCCACGTCGCGGGCGATCGTGCCGGCGGTCCGGTCGCTGACGAGCGTCTCGTAGAACACCGTCGTGACGCCGTCGGCCTTCGCCAGGTTCTCCAGGGCCTTCACCCGGTTCGCGCTGGGCTCGGACTCGGGGTCGAGGCCGTTGACGGCCTCCTCGGTGAGTCCGTAGCGCTCGGCGAGGTAGCCGAACGCGGCGTGGGTGGTGATGAAGGTCTTGGTCTTCGTGTTCGCGAGCCCGTCGCGGAAGTCCTCGTCCAGCGCGGTGAACTTCTTCCGCAGCGCGGCCATGTTCTTGTCGTAGTCCGCCGCGTGCTTCGGATCGGCCTTCTTCAGCGCGGCCGACACGCCCTCGGCCACCTGGCCGAAGCGCACCGGGTCGAGCCAGACGTGCGGGTCGGCGGCGCCGGATTCCTCGCCCTCGCTGTGGTCGTGCGCGGCGGCGTGCCCGCCGACCTCGTTGCCGTGCTTCTCCAGCGTGGTCAGCGAGGCCGCGTCGACCTTGGTCTCGACCTCGGACTGGGCGACCGCGTCGTCCACGGCCGGCTGGAGGTTCTTGAGGTAGAACACCGCGTCCGCCTCCTGGAGCCGCGCCGTTTCTCGGGCGCTGATCTCCAGGTCGTGCGGTTCCTGGCCGGGCCGGGTCAGATTCGTGACGCTCACATGCGAGCCGCCGATCTCCTCGGCGAGGTACTGGAGCGGGTAGAACGACGCGACGACGTCGAGTCTGCCGTCGTTCCGGCCGCCGGCCGCGGCGGAACCCGAGCAGGCGGTGAGGGCGCCGAGGCCGAGGGCGATGGCCGCCGCGGCGGCGGACCCCGATATGAGGCGTCGTCGTACGTTCATGACAGTCATTTTCAACAAATCTGGAAACGATTGTCAACAAGCCCTCGTGCGGATGCCCGCGCGCGCTTCGGCAACGGGTATCAAGTGGATCCAACCGGCAGGAAGCGGCCTACCGCGGGAACCGATTTGATGCGGGGGTGGGCGACGCCGGTAACCTGAAGCATTCGCTGCCGTCCGTTCGTAATGAAGAGAGCACCGTGGCCGCCGACAAGATCGATTCCATCGTCAGCCTGAGCAAGCGCCGTGGCTTCGTGTTCCCCTGTAGTGAGATCTACGGGGGACAGAAGGCCGCCTGGGACTACGGCCCGCTCGGCGTCGAACTCAAGGAGAACCTGAAGCGCCAGTGGTGGCGCTACATGGTCACGTCGCGCGAGGACGTGGTCGGTCTCGACTCGTCCGTGATCCTGGCCCCCGAGGTGTGGGTCGCCTCCGGTCACGTCGCCACCTTCACGGACCCGCTGACCGAGTGCACCTCGTGCCACAAGCGCTTCCGGGCCGACCACCTGGAGGAGCACTACGAGGCCAAGCACGGCCGCCTCCCGGAGAACGGCCTCGCCGACCTCAACTGCCCCAACTGCGGCAACAAGGGCACGTTCACCGAGCCCAAGCAGTTCTCGGGCCTGCTCTCCACCCACCTCGGCCCGACGCAGGACAGCGGCTCCGTCGCCTACCTGCGCCCCGAGACCGCCCAGGGCATCTTCACCAACTTCGCCAGCGTGCAGATCGCCTCGCGCAAGAAGCCGCCGTTCGGTATCGCCCAGATGGGCAAGTCCTTCCGCAACGAGATCACGCCCGGCAACTTCATCTTCCGCACGCGCGAGTTCGAGCAGATGGAGATGGAGTTCTTCGTCAAGCCGGGCGAGGACGAGCAGTGGCAGGAGTACTGGATGGAGCAGCGCTGGAACTGGTACACCGGTCTCGGCCTGCGCGAGGAGAACATGCGGTGGTACGACCACCCGAAGGAGAAGCTCTCCCACTACTCCAAGCGCACCGCCGACATCGAGTACCGCTTCCAGTTCGGCGGCAACGAGTGGGGTGAGCTGGAGGGCGTCGCCAACCGCACCGACTACGACCTCGGCGCGCACTCCAAGGCCTCCGGCCAGGACCTCTCCTACTTCGACCAGGAGGCCCAGGAGCGCTGGACCCCCTACGTCATCGAGCCCGCCGCCGGTGTCGGCCGCGCCATGCTCGCCTTCCTGCTCGACGCCTACGTCGAGGACGAGGCCCCCAACGCCAAGGGCAAGCTGGAGAAGCGCACGGTGCTGCGCCTCGACCACCGTCTCGCCCCGGTGAAGGTCGCGGTCCTGCCGCTGTCCCGCAACGCGGACCTGTCCCCGAAGGCCAAGGGTCTCGCCGCGGCGCTGCGCCAGCACTGGAACATCGAGTTCGACGACGCCGGCGCCATCGGCCGCCGCTACCGCCGTCAGGACGAGATCGGCACGCCGTTCTGCGTCACCGTCGACTTCGACACCCTCGACGACAACGCCGTCACGGTGCGCGAGCGCGACTCGATGAAGCAGGAGCGTGTCTCGCTCGACCAGATCGAGGGCTACCTGGCCGCCCGTCTCGTCGGCTGCTGACCCACGCACTGCGCGAAGCCCCCGTTTCCCGGAGAGGGAGGCGGGGGCTTCGCGGTGTCCCGGACCATGGGGTGTCCGGGCGTCCTCTACCGGGCCGTCCCTCGTCCCGGTGTCCTTCGTCCCGGCCTGCTCAGCGGCCCTGGAGCGCCTTCACGTTGTCGCCGAAGGTCCAGTTCTTCGAGCCGTCCCAGTTGACCGACCACGTCATCAGGCCCTTGAGGGAGGTGCCGTAGTGGCGCCAGGCCTGGGAGACGAGGCTCGGCGCCATGTAGCCGCCGCCCGCGCCGGACTGGGCCGGCAGCCCCGGGACCTGCTTGTCGTAGGGGACCTTGATGGTGGTCCCCTGCACTACCAGCCCCTTGTCGAGACAGTCGGTCTGGGCGGTGAAGCCCTGCACGGTGCCCGCGGAGTAGGAGTCACCGGAGCAGCCGTACATGCTGCCGTTGTAGTACTGCATGTTCAGCCACCACAGCCGCCCGTTGTCCGCGTACTTCTTCACGATGGGCAGGTACGCGCCCCAGATCGAGCCGTACGCGACGCTGCCGCCCGTGACGTAGGCGGTCTCCGGCGCCATCGTCAGCCCGAAGTTCGACGGCATCCGGGACAGCACCCCGTCGATGATCCGGATCAGATTGGCCTGCGACGCGGAGAGCCGGCCGATGCTGCCGCTGCCGACGAGCCCGGTCTCGATGTCGATGTCGATGCCGTCGAAGTTGTACTTCCGCAGGATGGGCACGATCGTCGCGACGAAACGGTCGGCGACCGCGGACGAGCTCAGGTCGATGCCGGCGGCCGCCCCGCCGATGGACAGCAGGATCGTCTGCCCCGCCGCCTTGGCCGCGCACATCTCGGCGGGCGTGGCGACCTTCACGCCCGTGTCCATCCCGTCCTCCCACAGCGCGGTGCCGTCCGAGCGGATGACGGGGAACGCCGCGTCGACCACGTTGTAGCCGTGCGCGGCGATACGGGAGTCGGTGATCGGCGTCCACCCGAAGGGCGGATGCACACCGTTGGCCGCGCCGTCCCAGTTCTCCCAGTACCCCTGGAGGACCTTTCCGGCGGGACGGGACTTCACGGCGCAGGTGTCCGCGGCGAAGGCGCCGGGCGCACCCGCGCCGTACAGCGGGACGAGGACGGCCGCGGCCAGTGCCACGACGAGCGGACGCAGTCTCCGGCGCATCATGCGAGGCCTCCCGGTGGGGGTGCGGTGAGGTGTCGTAGGCATGACAGTCGCGCGGTCCAGACCTTTCGTCAAGAGGTCTGGACCAAAGTGGCCGGAGGCTCGCCCCGGTGCCTCGGTTCAGGCCTCTTTCGGGTCGACCGTCGCCTGGTGTTCCTCGGCCAGGTGTTCCTCCGCCTTCAGCCAGGGGAGGAACTGGGTGTTTTTGCGCCAGCCGCACGTCTCGCATCGGATGGTGCGCTGGACGCCCGCCCGTTGCACGTGGACGGTGTGTTCGCGGCCGTGCTGGTCCCAGCGGCTCACTTTGCTCGCGTTGATCTGAAGCATGACACCTCCTGGTTCTCCCGCTTCGTCTGCGCAGCAAGGAGTGTGCAGCATGGTGAAGATCAACGGGGGTTCTTCGGCGGTGACTTCGGTGGGACCGGGCGCGATCGCGCTCGCGGTCACGACGGGGCGAGGTGCCCCTCGGCGGCCTCGACGGCGGCCGTGGTGACGTTGACCTGGTGTTCTATCTGCCGGTCCACCGGTACCCAGGTCGCCGTGAAGCTCGCCGAGTAGGCGGCGCACCAGCGTGCCACGAGGGCTTCCAGCTCGGTGCGTTGGGCCGCGGTCCCCGGCGCGGGCGCGTACTCCTCGAGGAGGCGCAGCAGCATGGCGGCGGCCCGGAGCGGGGTGCGCCGGGCGAAGCCCTCGATGCTGGCGGTACGGGCGCGGGAGAGGCCGGGGAGCGGGGTGAACGACGGGTGCGCGGGGTCCCAGCTGTCGGCCAACGGGCCGCACACACGCAGCGTTTCGGCCACGGCCCGGCGCATGCTGAAGGCCGGATCGGGGCCGGGGGCCGGGAGATGGGGGCGGGCCCGTTCGTAGTGGCCGCGGACGGTGTGGGCGTAGTCCCGCAGCCGGTCCGCCCAGTGCCGCAGCCGTTGTTCCGGGGCGGGATGGGGGGCGAGGTCGGCGAATCCGGCGGCGGCCCAGACCGGTACCTCCAGCACCGCGGTGACGCCGCCGTGGGCGTGCGGGGCGAGCCAGGTGGAGCGGTGGGCGTTCTCCGGGAAGGCGGTGGGGCGTTCGGGCGCTCCGGGCGGCGGCAGGACGAAGACGCCGGGCGCGCTGGTGGGCCAGTGCAGGGCGTCCAGCGGGGCCCTCTCGACCGGGATGCCGAGCCGTTCCGCGGAGACGGCGAGGGTCTGGTCGAGTCCGGGGACGTCCCGGGTGAGCTGGGCGAAGGTGCCGCCGATGTCCGTGCTGTGCAGGGAGATCTGGATGTAGGGCCGCAGCCTGCGGATGACGTCGAGCAGAGCGCGGCTCTCCGGCAGGAACCGCGGGCGGGGAAGCGCGGGTGCCCATTCGGGCTGTTCGTCGGCGGTCGGTCGGAAGAAGGACCGGTAGTGGCCGAACAGGGTGTCGGCCCGGTGCCCGCCTTCGTTGAGGCGCGCTCCGTCCGGGTCGAGGCACAGCACCAAGTGCCATACGGTGCCGGGCCGTTCGCCGTCCAGTGCGCGGTGGGCCAGCGCCAGAAGGGTGCCCCCGCCGACGTACTCGTTGGGGTGTGCGCCCGCGACCACGAGGGCGTGCCGTGGCCCCTTTCCGACGCTCAGCATCCGCAGGGGGAGGCCGTGCCGGGAGTGGCCGATCGTGCTCAGCCGGCACAGGCCGGGATGGCGGGCGGTCAGGGCCTCGGCGGTGCGGGTGACGTCGGCGGGCGTGGGATAGCTCAGTGTCCGGAATTGCTGTCGTCCCGGGTCTTTCTCCGGTCCAGCGCGCGGATCTTGATCTCGGCCACGGAGTCTCCTCGGATCGTGGATCGTGGATCGCGGGTAGGCCGGACGGAACACGCCGGCCATCGCCGGGCACGCTCCGTTCGACTTCGGTGCGACTCAGTACGACATGACGCACCACTGGTGTCAACAGCCCCTGAGGGGAAGGCGACAGCCTCATGGCCAGTGCATATGCCGCTGGCCGGGCGGAGGGGTACCCCGCGGTTCGAGGAGTACTCCACGGGGCGGGGCCGGGTACAAGCCCCCGCGGGGCGGGGCCGGGCACCGGTACGGGGGGTGGGTACCCGGTGCGCCGGTCCGCCGGCGAGTACGGGCGGCGCCCGGGGGCCCGCCGGCTCAGTGGATCTCGCGGGGCAGTCGCAGGCTCAGGGCCACGCCGGCCAACTGGGCCAGGAGGGTCGTCACCAGGGCGTCCCGCATGCCGTGGGAGGTGGCGAGTGACAGGAACAGGGTGCCCAGGGTGGCGACCCCGACGGCGAGCGCCGCCTGCTGGGTGGTGGCCATCACGCCGCTGCCCACGCCGGCCCGCGCGGGCGGCACCTCGGAGAGGATGATCCGGATCAGGACAGGGAGCTGGAGCGCCTGGCCCGCCCCGGCGACGGCCGCTCCGGGCAGCAGTTCCACCATCCCGAGGTCCGGCCACGAGCGCCAGGCGGCCAGGGTGATGAGCCCCAGGCCCACCGCCTGGATCAGTCCCCCCGCGGTCACGACCCGCGTCCCGTAGCGGGCGATCAGCCGGGGCCCGCACAGCGAGGTGACGAAGAAGACGACCGCCATGGGCGCGAGGGCCAGCCCCGCCGGGACCGGACCGAGCCCCTCGCCGCGCTGCAGCGCCACCGCGATCACGAACATGAAACCGCTGAAGCCGATGGAGAACGGCACGATCATGATCAGGCCCCGGCGCAGCGAGGTCAGCTCGAACAGGCTCGGCGGGACCAGAGGGGTGCGGCCGAGCCGGTCCGCACGGCGTTCGACGAGGTAGAAGGCGGCGGCGGCGAGCGGGAACAGGGCCAGTGACACCCAGGTCCACAGCGGCCAGCCCGCGGCCCGGCCCTCGGTGAGCGGGGCGAGCAGCGCCAGCAGCGCGACCGCGAGCAGGATCGTGCCGGGGGCGTCGATCGGCTCAGGGCGCTGCGAGCGGGTCTCGGGGACGGCACGGCGGGCCAGGACCAGCCCGAGCACGACGACGGGCACGTTCACCAGGAACACCGAGCGCCAGCCGGTGCCCGCGATGTCGGCCGCGACCAGCAGTCCGCCGAGGATCTGCCCGGCGACCATGGACAGCCCGGCCGTGGCCCCGTACAGGCCCATCGCCTTGGCGCGGCGGGGCCCGGAGGTCGCCGACTGGATGGTGGCGAGGACCTGCGGCAGCATCGCCGCGGAGGCCGCGCCCTGGGTGACCCGCGCCGCCACCAGGGTCCACGCGGTGGGCGCGAGCCCGCAGGCGAGCGAGGTCAGGCCGAAGGCCGCCATGCCGCCGAGGAAGAGCCGACGGCGCCCGAACAGGTCGCCGAGGCGTCCGCCGAGGACGAGCAGGACGGCGTACGCGACCCCGTAGCCGGCGACGACGAGTTCGAGGACGGCCTCACTCGCGTTCAGGTCCTGCCCGATGGTCGGAAGGGCTACGTTGACGATGAAGAAGTCGATCAGGGGCAGTGCCGCGCCGAGCAGCACCGTGAAGAGTCCGAGGCCGCCGAGGTCGGGTGGCGCGGCGGGGGCGCGGACGGTGGTCGTGAGAGTTCCGGTTTCGGTCACGTCCTCCAGACTTCTCCTGTACTCAGACAGGTACCAGAGTCTCCTTATCCTGGTACAAGCACTACCTGGCAACAGGCTGAGCCGAGCGGCAGGCTGGAGGCATGACGACGATGACCCGGGAGACACCCTCCACCCAGGCCCCGCCGCAGCCGACGTCCCCCGGCCCGGAACGGGCCGTGTCCCGTGCGGGTGAGATCCGGCGGCACGAACTGGCCACCTTCCTGCGCAGCCGCCGCGAACGCATCACCCCCGAGCAGGTGCAGCTGCCCCGTGGCCGTCGGCGGCGCACGCCCGGCCTGCGCCGCGAGGAGGTCGCCCAGCTCTCCGCCGTCGGAGTCACCTGGTACACCTGGCTCGAACAGGCCCGCGACATCCAGGTCTCCGAACAGGTCCTCGACGCGCTGGCCCGCACCCTGCTGCTGGACACCAGCGAGCGGGCCCACCTCTTCCAGCTCGCCGGAGCGGTCGACCCCACGCCCGCGGCGCAGTGCGCGGTGATCACCCCGGCACTGCGCCGGATCCTGACGAAGCTGGAGCCCGTACCGGCCTGCATCCAGAACAGCCGGTACGACATCCTGGCGTACAACCGCACCTACGCGCGGCTGATGATGCGCGACCTCGGCACGGTCCCGCCCGCCGACCGCAACTGCGTGCTCCTCGCCTACACCAACGCGGAGTGGCGCGCGTCGATCGTCCTGCTCGACGAGACCACGCGGCTGATGGCCGCGAAGCTGCGCGCGTCGATGGCCGGGCACCTGGGGGAGCCCGCCTGGAAGACCCTGTTGAAGCGGCTGCGGGCCGAGTCGGCCGAGTTCCGCGAGAACTGGGACCGGTACGAGGTGGCCGCCACCCGCGGGAAGACGAAGAAGTTCCTGAATCCGTACGTCGGCCTGGTCACCGTCGATCACACGGACCTGTGGCTCGCCCCCGACCTGGGTGCCCGGATGGTGACGTACCCGCCCCAGGACGAGGAGAGCCGCGAACGGCTGGAGAAGCTGCACGCCATCGCGCTGGAGTCCGAAGCGGAGTCGGGCCCCCAGGACCAGGACGGGGACGGGGCCGAGGCGCGGCCCCGGGTGAAGGCGGCGGGAGCGGCCTGACCGGGCCGAGCCGCCCCTCCCGTCAGGCGGCGGACGTGTCCTGCGCCCGCACCCCCGCCGCCTCCCGGATCTCCGGGGACTCCAGCAGACGGGCCGTGCGCTCGGCCGACGCGCGGGCCCGGCGTCCGCTGCTGAGCCAGCCGAGGGCGAGGACGGCGACACCGCAGCCGGTGATGATCCACCAGCCGGGGAGCGAGGCCGCGACGAAGGTCTCCCGGTAGGCGGAGGCCTGGATGCCGGAGGCGAGCGCCGCGCCGATGACCGCGACCCCGAGGGTGCCGCCGATCTGCCGGCTGGTCGAGGCGACGGCGGCGGCGACGCCCGCCTGCGAGCGGGGCATGCCGGAGACGGCGGTGTTGGTGATGGGCGCGTTCACGAAGCCGAAGCCGATGCCGAAGAAGACGTAGGCGATCACGAGCGTGACGTTCGACGTCTCCGCCTCGAACGCCGCGAACAGCACACCGCTCACGGTCATCGCGACCCCGGCGATGAGCAGGGACGGCCGGGGACCGCGGTTGCCGACCAGGCGCCCGGACACGGGAGCGCAGACGAAGCACAGGAACGCCATGGGCAGCATCCACAGACCCGCGTGCAGGGCGTTCAGACCGCGCACGTTCTGCAGGTACAGCGTCGACAGGAACAGGAAGCCACTGAGGGCGGCGAACGCGCTCACCGCGATGACGGTGGCCCCGCTGAACGGCACCGAGCGGAAGAACCGCAGGTCGATCAGGGGTTCGTCGCGCCTCGGCTCGTACCACAGGAGGCCGAGCAGCGCGGCGAGCGCGATCACGCCGAAGGACAGGGTGTGGACGATCCCGGAGGTGGGCGCCTCGATGATCGCGTACGTGAGGGAGCCGAGCAGGGCGATGACGAGGAACTGGCCGACCGGGTCGGGACGGCGGGCCTTCGGGGCGCGGGACTCGGGGACGAAGCGCAGCGTCAGCAGGAGCGCGGCGAGGCCGACGGGAAGGTTGATCCAGAAGATGGACCGCCAGCCCACCGTGTCGACGAGCAGTCCGCCCACCAGCGGTCCCGCGGCCATGGAGATACCGACCACAGCACCCCAGACGCCGATCGCGCGGGCCCGCTCGCGCGGGTCCGTGAAGGTGTTGGTGATGATCGACATCGCCACCGGGTTCAGCATCGAGCCGCCGACGGCCTGGACCATCCGGAAGACGATGAGGGTGTCGAGGTTCGGGGCGAGGGAGCAGAGCACCGAGCCGATGGTGAACAGGACCAGGCCCGTCATGAACACCTTGCGCCGGCCGATGCGGTCGGCGGTGGAGCCCGCGAGCATCAGCAGGGAGGCCAGTACCAGGGTGTACGCGTCGATGGTCCACTGCATGCCCGCGACGCTCGCGTGCAACTCCTGCTGCATCGAGGGCAGGGCGACGTTCAGGATCGTGACGTCGAGGCTCACGATCAGCAGACTCATGCAGCAGATCGCGAGCACCAGCATCCGGCGGCGGTGGCTGAGCTCAGGCATGGCCTCAGCGTACGGCGTTGTCGATAGTGTGTCTAACTAATGACCACTACATGATCTTTCGCGCGAGCATCCGGCCCGGTACGCCACAATGGGGGAATGCCCACGCCCACGTCCACGGTGGACTCCCCGCTGAACTCCTCGCTCTCGATCGGCCCCCACACGGCGCAGCCGCCCGTCGTCCTGGCCCCCATGGCCGGGATCACGAACGCGCCGTTCCGCACGCTGTGCCGCGAGTTCAGCGGCGGCAAGGGCCTCTTCGTCAGCGAGATGATCACCACGCGGGCGCTGGTCGAGCGCAACGAGAAGACCATGCAGCTCATCCACTTCGACGCGACCGAGAAGCCGCGCTCGATCCAGCTCTACGGTGTCGACCCCGCCACCGTCGGCAAGGCCGTCCGCATGATCGCGGAGGAGGACCTCGCCGACCACATCGACCTCAACTTCGGCTGCCCGGTCCCCAAGGTCACCCGCAAGGGCGGCGGCTCCGCCCTCCCGTACAAGCGCCACCTGCTGCGCGCGATCCTGCGTGAGGCCGTCAGCGGAGCCGGGGACCTGCCCGTCACCATGAAGATGCGCAAGGGCATCGACGACGACCACATCACCTTCCTGGACGCGGGCCGGATCGCGGTCGAGGAGGGCGTGACGGCCATCGCGCTGCACGGCCGTACCGCCGCCCAGCACTACGGCGGCACCGCCGACTGGGACGCCATCGCCCGGCTGAAGGAGCATGTGCCGGAGATCCCCGTCCTCGGCAACGGCGACATCTGGTCGGCGGACGACGCGCTGCGGATGGTGCGCGAGACCGGGTGCGACGGGGTCGTCGTCGGGCGCGGCTGCCTCGGCCGGCCCTGGCTGTTCGGCGACCTGGTGGCCGCCTTCGAGGGCCGCCCCGACGCCTACGCGCGACCGACGCTCCGCGAGGTCGCGACCGTCATGGTCCGCCACGCCACGCTCCTCGGCGAGTGGATCGGCGACGAGGCGCGCGGTGTCATCGACTTCCGCAAGCACGTCGCCTGGTACCTCAAGGGCTTCTCGGTGGGCTCGGAGATGCGCAAGCGCCTCGCGATCACCTCGTCGCTCGCCGAACTCTCCGACGGGCTGGCCGAGCTGGACCAGGACCAGCCGTGGCCGTCGGGCGCCGACGGACCGCGCGGCCGTACCTCGGGCAACAACCGGGTCGTCCTGCCGGACGGCTGGCTGAAGGACCCCTACGACTGCGCGGGCGTGTCCGAGGACGCCGAACTGGACACCTCCGGCGGCTGATCCGCCGGTGGCCCGGTGCGCGCGCCGCCCGCACGCGCACCGGACCTGCTCTCGGGATCCGGGCCGGAGCTTCTCGGATCCGGGCCGGATCTTCTCGGCTCCGGACCAGAACGTCTAGGCGCCGCCCACCGCCGCCAGCAGGGCCAGCGGTGCCGCCGCCGAGCGGGACTCCCGTACGCAGGCGTGCGGGTAGGGCACAGGCTGGGCATGGGTGTCACGGCCGTAGCCCGCGATGACCTCCGGCAGACGGTGCCCCGCCGCCGTGGCCGCGTCCACGAGTCCGTGCGCCACCGTACGGGCCTCGTCGTGCAGTCCGTACCGCGCCAGCCCCAGGGTGATCAGGGCGTTGTCGTGCGGCCAGACGGAACCGCGGTGGTACGACAGCGGGTGGTACGCGGACTGGCCCGCGGCGAGCGTGCGCACCCCCCAGCCGGAGAAGAAGTCCGGTTCGAGGAGCCGCCGGCCGACCAGTTCGCCGTACTCCTTGTCCAGCAGGCCGGACCACAGCAGATGCCCCGCGTCCGAGGCGAGCGCGTCGACATGCCGGCCGTCGCCGTCCAACGCCAGGGCGGGGAAGGCGTGTTCGCTCATCCAGAAGTCCCGCTGGAAACGGTCGCGCAGGTCGGCGGCGGCCTGTTCCAGGAGCGCCGCGTAGACCTCGTCGTCCCAGACCGTGCGGGCCAGTTGGGCGGTGCGGCGCAGCGCGTCGTACGCGTATCCCTGCGCGCCCGCCGCCATCACCGGCCCGGTGGGACGGCTGCCGTCGGCCGAACAGATGGCACCGGGGGAGTCCTTCCAGTTCTGGTTCGCGAGACCGCCGCCGTCCGCGCGGTACACGAGATAGCCGCGTGAGGTCAGCCCGCCGTGGTCCAGCATCCAGCCGATCGCCGCACGGGCGTTGGGCTCCAGACGACGGGCCAGGGTCACATCGCCGGTCTGCTCGGTGTAGGCGCCGAGCAGCACCAGGAACAGCGGCGTCGCGTCCACCGAACCGTAGTAACGCCCGTACGGCACCTGCCCGAAGTGCGCCAGCTCGCCGTGCCGCACCTCGTGCACGATCTTGCCTGGCTGGGCGACCGCGCCCGCCCCCACCTCGACCGCCTGGGTGGCGGCCAGCGCGGGCAGCGTGGCGGCGGCCAGCTGCGGCCGGTAGGGCAGGGCGAAGAGCGAGGTGAGCAGGGCGTCGCGGCCCAGCAGGGTGAGGAACCAGGGGACCCCGGCCGCGGGCACCCGCAGCTCCTCGCCGTCCGGGCCCGTCGCCGGCACCTGGAGGACGGCGAGGTCGGACAGGCCGCGCGCACAGGCCGCGGCCAGCTCCGGCCAGCCGGTCGGGAACGGCACCCCCTGCGCGAACTCGTCCTCCAGGGCGAGGAGTCGCTCGCCCGCCGCGGCGGGCGAGGAGGGAACGCGGGGCTCGTGCGCGGCGCCGTGCGGACGCGCCGCGACGCGCAGCGCCAGTTCCGCCGAGCCGTGCGGTTCGAGGTCGAGGGTCCAGACGAGCCGCCGCGCGCCCGTGCCCGTCTCCTCCACGCCGTCCGGCGCGGGCTCGGAGGTGACCGTCGTACGGGACCGCCACTCCCCGCGCCGGTAGCTGAACTCGACCCCGTCGTCCAGGACCTGCCGCTGGCGCACGACGCCCGTCTTGGCGTACGTGCGGTGGTCGGAACGCAGTTCGAACTGATCCGTGAAGTCGGCGTCGGCGGTGACCGCGATCCGGACCGTGGTGGCGGTCGAACGGTTGCTGGTGACGCGCAGCGCCTCCACGAACGAGCCCTCGGCGACGGCCTGTTCACGGAAGAGCGTGTAGGCGGGCGGTTCGTTGCGGCCGCCGCGCGGCACCAGGACACAGCGTGCCGTGTCACCGTCCGCGACCGGCGTGAGCGCCTCGGGCACCGCGCCGTCCACCGTGAGCTGCCAGCGGCTGAGGTGCCGGGCGTCCCGTACGAACAACCCGTCCGGAGAGCTGCCGCCCCGCACTCCGCTGATGTCCCCGCCGTCGCCCACGGCGGCGAACGTTCCACCGTGCACGAGCAGATGATGCCGGTCCGTCATCCCCGGTCCCCTCCCTTGGCGTCCGCCCTGAAATCCCATGCGCGCTGTCCCGCACCGCCGGCGCCGGTGCCCGGTGCCGTGTCGGTCAACGCGCCGCGCCCCTGCGGGGACACGACTTGTGCCGTTCCGGAGGGCTCGTGCAGCAGATCGAGCGTCAGCGCCGCCGTCCAGCTGAAACCGAGTGCTCCGCAGGCCTCGCCGGTGAACGGGTCCACGTACTCCGCGAACCCGGACTCACCGGCGGTGTCCAGCAGGGCGGCCCGCAGCGCGTCCGCCCGTCCGTGCTCCCCGTGCAGCCGCAGCCCGCGCTCCAGCAGCCAGTTGGTGTTGAACCAGGCGGGCCCCCGCCAGTAGCGGTGCGGATCGAACGCCTCGCCGGTCAGGTCGTAGCTCGGCGCGAGCCGTGCCGCCCCGCCGAGGCCGAAGCGCGGCCCGCACGCGGTCCGTACGAGCGTGGCGGCGATGTCGCGCGGCAGCGCGGGCAGGATGAGCGGCAGCAGCCCGGCGACACTGCGCTCGCGGATCAGCGCACCACTGTGCCCGCCGCCGCTTCCACGGCCCCCTGAACCTCCGCTCCCGCTGCCGCTTCCGCCGGCCCCGCCGCTTCCTTCGGCGGTGCCGCCGCTCCGCTCGTCGCGGCAGAAGAACATGCCCTCCGCCGGGTCCCACAACCGCTCCACCAGCGCCGCCGTCAGCCGTTCCGCGCGCGCGTGCCGGGCCGTCCCCGTCGCTCCCAGTTCCCGCGCGATCTCGGCCAGCGCGTGCTCCGAGGCGATCAGCAGGGCGTTGAACAGCGGGTCCTCGACCGCGAACTCGCCGCCGCCGTCCGCGTATCCACGGTCCCGGTAGTCCGCCGCCAGCCGTACGTACCGCCCGTAGTCGAGATCCGTCGGCCGGTCCTCGGGAGCGCCGTGGTCGAGGTCGGCGCGCCGGAAGGAGCGGGCCAGCGCCGGGGAGACGCGACCGAGCGGGGCGTCCCAGCAGGGACTGTTGTCCATGCCCTGCTCCCAGGGATGGACCACGCTGGCCAGACCCCCGCCGCCCAGGTCCCTGCGGTGCAGGAGATAGCGGTGCCAGGCCGCCAGGCGGGGATACATCCGGGAGAGGAACGAGCGGGCCCTGGACAGTCCCGGGTCCGCCCGGTGCACCAGCCACACCGCGAGCGCGTGCACCGGTGGCTGCACGATGCCCGACGTCTGTACCGTGCGCGGGGCGCCCGCGGCGCGCCCGGCGGTGGAGGAGCGCCAGAAGTCGGGGCTCGGGAAGTACGCGTCGAGCGGGACGGAGGGGTTGAACACGATGTGCGGCACACGCCCGTCGGCCCACTGCGCGCCGAGCAGGGTCTCCAGCTCCGTCTGCGCCCGCACGGGGGACAGATGCCGGAGGCCGATCGCGATGAACGCGGAGTCCCAGGACCACTGGTGCGGATACAGGCCGCGCGAGGGCACCGTGGACGTTCCGGTCCAGTTGCCCTCCAGCACCCGGGAAGCCCTGAGGTGCAGCGATCCTGACGGTCCGCCGGGATCGTATACGGGTGGTCCGCTCCGGACGACGCCGTCCGCGTGGGGCGGGGAGGGCGGGCCGGAGGCGTGCGCCGGAGTGCCGGAGCTGCGCACGGGGGTGACGGGTCCCCTGTGCAGGGCGGTGAGCTGGGTTGTGCTGTCCACTCAGGTCTCCCCGAAGACGTCCGGCCGGCCGGTTCGGCAGCATCTGCCGTAGGGTTACGTCTATTTAACACGCAAAACTCAATATGTAATGCAGAGTTGGGGAACGCAAGAGGGTGCGCATGACGGAAAGGCGGGGAGTGACCGTGAAGACCGGGAACCAGGCAAGCGCCGGAGAACTGCTCGAACTGGTGCGCAGCGGGCGGGCCACCACGCGCGGAGCGCTCCAGCGGGCCACCGGTCTGTCGCGGGCCACGGTCGGCCATCGCCTGGACCGGCTGTTCCGTGCGGGCTGGCTCCGTGAGGGTGCGGGCGGTCCCGTCGACTCGCCGCTCGGCGGACGCCCCTCCATCACCCTGGAGTTCGACGACGAGCACGCCGTCGTCCTCGCCGCCGACCTCGACACCCGGCACGGCCGCGCCGCCGTCCTCACCCTGACCGGCGAGATCCTCGCCGAGCACGCGGGCCCCCTGGTCGTCGACGACGGACCCGAGGCGGTCCTCGGCGAACTCGGACGCTGGTTCGCCGAGCTGGTCGGGAAGTCCGGCCGGAGCGCCGACGCCGTGTGCGGCATCGGGCTCGCGGTGCCGGGCCCCGTCGACAGCGAGACCGGCCGCGTGGTCCAGCCGCCGATCATGCCCGGCTGGGACGGCTACGACATACGGGGACGGCTGGGCCGCGCCTTCGCCGAGCACGCGGGCACCGGCGCCGCGCGCGTCCCCGTGCTGGTCGACAACGACGCCAACCTCATGGCGTACGGGGAGCAGCGCGCCGGCTATCCGGACTGCTCGGCGTTCGCGCTGGTCAAGGTCTCCACCGGTATCGGCGCGGGCATGGTCGTCGGCGGCACCGTCTTCCGGGGCATCGACGGCGGCGCAGGCGACATCGGGCACATCCGGGTGGGCGCCGACGCGCTGTGCCGGTGCGGCTCGTACGGCTGTCTGGCCGCCGTCGCCAGCGGTGGCGCGGTGGCGCGCCGGCTCGCGGAGTCCGGGGTCCCGGCCGCGTCCGGCTCGGACGTGCGCGAGCTGCTGGCGGCCGGGCACCCCGAGGCGACGGCGCTCGCGCGGGAGGCGGGCAGGCGGGTCGGGGACGTCCTGGCCACCGTGGTGACCCTGCTCAACCCGGGAGTGCTGATGATCGCCGGGGATCTGGCCGGCACCCCCTTCCTCACAGGCGTCAGGGAACTGCTGTACCAGCGGGCGCTGCCGCGTTCCACCGCTCATCTGGAGGTGGTGACCTCCCGGCTCGGGGAGCGGGCCGGGCTCGTGGGCGCGGGTGCGCTGGTCGTGGAATACCTGTACGCGCCGGAGCGGGCCGAGGAACGGCTGGCGGCGCTCGGCGTGTGACCGGCATCCGTGTTGCCGGGCGTCCCTGTGTCCGGGCTTCCGCGAGATCGGGCTTCCGCGAGATCGGGCATCCGTGTGAGCCATCCGTGTGTCGTGCCCGTATCCCCGTGTGTCGTGCCCGGATCGTGGTCCGCATCATGAAATCTGACCCCTCCGGGTGGCGTGATTCTCGCCACCCTTGATAGGGGTCACGCTCAGATGAGCGGATCATGAGCGGCTGCACTTCCCTAAGGGGTGGCACTCAGTGCCACCCTCTGATCGTTCATCGATTAAACTCAGACGTGCTGAACAGTGCTCACCTGAGCGGTATAGGTGCCTTGTGGGGCCTGACTCGTTCAAGAAGTGAAAACATCCGGGCCCGATGACTTGCCAACCCTTGACTTTGGATCTGGTGGCGGACGAGTGGTTACAGGCGCATGACGCGCAAGTGGACGTACCCAGACGCCTTCGATCTGGGTATGTTCCCCGTCGTCAGGGCAGCCACCGCGACGTCGAGGAGTCGAGACTCGTGTCGGAAAACAAAGATCCCCACGTAGCCGAAAGCGGCGCTGGTGGAGCGAAGTTCGTTTATGACTTCACCGAGGGCAACAGGGACCTCAAGGACCTGCTCGGGGGCAAGGGTGCCAACCTCGCCGAAATGACCAACCTGGGTCTCCCCGTCCCGCCCGGCTTCACCATCACCACCGAGGCGTGCAAGACGTACCTCGACAGTGGCGAGGAGCCGGCGGCACTGCGTGACGAGGTGAGTGCGCACCTCGAGGCCCTCGAAGCCAAGATGGGCAAGAAGCTGGGCCAGGCGGACGACCCCCTGCTCGTCTCCGTCCGCTCCGGGGCCAAGTTCTCCATGCCCGGCATGATGGACACCGTCCTGAACATCGGGCTCTCCGACAAGTCCGTGCTGGGCCTGTCCCGGCAGGCCGGCGACGACCGCTTCGCGTGGGACTCCTACCGCCGCCTCATCCAGATGTTCGGCAAGACCGTCCTCGGCGTGGACGGCGAACTCTTCGAAGAGGCCCTGGACGCGGCGAAGGACCTCAAGAAGGTCACCGTCGACACGGACCTGGAGGCGGCCGACCTCAAGAAGCTCGTCACCAAGTTCAAGAAGATCGTCAAGACCGAGGCCGGCCGGGACTTCCCGCAGGACCCGCGCGAGCAGATGGACCTCGCCATCCACGCGGTCTTCGACTCCTGGAACACCGACCGCGCCAAGCTCTACCGCCGTCAGGAGCGCATCCCCGGCGACCTCGGCACGGCCGTCAACATCTGTTCGATGGTCTTCGGCAACCTCGGCCCCGACTCCGGCACCGGCGTCGCCTTCACCCGCGACCCCGCCTCCGGCCACCAGGGCGTCTACGGCGACTACCTCCAGAACGCCCAGGGCGAGGACGTCGTCGCCGGTATCCGCAACACGGTCCCGCTCGCCGAGCTGGAGTCGATCGACAAGAAGTCGTACGACCAGCTCATGCAGATCATGGAGACCCTGGAGAACCACTACAAGGATCTCTGCGACATCGAGTTCACCATCGAGCGCGGCCAGCTCTGGATGCTCCAGACGCGTGTCGGCAAGCGCACGGCGGGCGCGGCCTTCCGCATCGCCACGCAGCTCGTGGACCAGGGCCTGATCGACGAGGCCGAGGCGCTCCAGCGGGTGACGGGCGCCCAGCTCGCGCAGCTCATGTTCCCGCGCTTCGACGAGGACGCGAAGGTCCAGCAGGTCGGCCGGGGCATCGCCGCGTCGCCGGGCGCCGCGGTCGGCAAGGCGGTCTTCGACTCGTACACCGCGGTGAAGTGGTCCCGCTCCGGCGAGAAGGTCATCCTCGTCCGCCGTGAGACGAACCCCGACGACCTCGACGGCATGATCGCGGCCGAGGGCATCCTCACCTCGCGCGGCGGCAAGACCTCCCACGCGGCCGTCGTCGCGCGCGGCATGGGCAAGACCTGTGTCTGCGGCGCCGAGGAGCTGGAGGTCGACACCAAGCGCCGCCGGATGACCGTGCCCGGCGGGCACGTCGTCGAGGAGGGCGACCTCATCTCGATCGACGGCTCCAGCGGCAAGGTGTACCTCGGTGAGGTCCCCGTCGTCCCGTCCCCGGTCGTCGAGTACTTCGAGGGCCGGATGCACGCCGGAGCCGACGACGCCGACGAACTGGTCGAGGCCGTCCACCGGATCATGGCCTTCGCCGACCGCAAGCGCAGCCTGCGCGTACGCGCCAACGCCGACAACGCCGAGGACGCGCTGCGCGCCCGCCGTTTCGGCGCCCAGGGCATCGGTCTGTGCCGTACCGAGCACATGTTCCTCGGCGACCGCCGGGAGCTCGTCGAGCGGCTGATCCTCGCGGACACGGACGCCGAGCGCGAGGAGTCGCTCAAGGGCCTGCTGCCGCTCCAGAAGAAGGACTTCGTGGAGCTGTTCTCGGCGATGGACGGCCTCCCGGTCACGGTCCGTCTCCTTGACCCGCCGCTGCACGAGTTCCTGCCCGACATCACCGAGCTGTCGGTGCGCGTCGCGCTCGCCGAGTCCCGCAAGGACGCCAACGAGAACGACCTGCGCCTGCTCCAGGCGGTCCACCGCCTGCACGAGTCGAACCCGATGCTGGGCCTGCGCGGTGTGCGCCTCGGCCTCGTCATCCCCGGCCTGTTCACCATGCAGGTACGGGCCATCGCCGAGGCGGTCGCCGAGCGCAAGAACGCCAAGGGCGACCCCCGCGCGGAGATCATGATCCCGCTCGTCGGCACGGTCCAGGAGCTGGAGATCGTCCGCGAGGAGGCCGACCAGGTCATCGCGGAGGTCGAGGCGGCCACCGGCGTGCAGTTGAAGCTGGCGATCGGCACGATGATCGAGCTGCCGCGCGCCGCGCTGACGGCCGGCCAGATCGCCGAGGCGGCGGAGTTCTTCTCCTTCGGCACGAACGACCTCACCCAGACGGTGTGGGGCTTCAGCCGCGACGACGTGGAGGCCTCCTTCTTCACGGCGTACCTGGAGAAGGGCATCTTCGGCGTCAGCCCCTTCGAGACGATCGACAGGGACGGCGTCGGCTCCCTGGTCAAGTCCGCGGTGAAGGCCGGCCGCGAGACGCGCCCCGACCTGAAGCTCGGCGTCTGCGGCGAGCACGGCGGCGACCCCGAGTCGGTCCACTTCTTCCACGAGGTGGGACTCGACTACGTCTCCTGCTCCCCGTTCCGCATCCCGGTCGCCCGCCTGGAAGCGGGCCGCGCGGCCTCCAGCTCGACGGGCAGCGACCACCGCTAGCCCCCGAGCACCGGACCCCGGGTCCGCCGTCCGTCCCCGACCCTCAACACCGATGGGCGGCGGCCCCGGCCCACGAGAAAGGGCGACACCCTGTGCGGGGGTGTCGCCCTTTCGGGGTTTTCTGCGGGGGCTGTCAAGCTACGGCGCTGCCTGGGCGCGACAGGTCGACGACTGTGATCATCCGTGTCCGGCCTCCTGGACCACGTCACAGCGTGTCCGGCAGCGTGGACACCCGAGCCCGGCCGGCCGCAACCATTTCCGCACCTCGCGGGTCACACCTGCGAAGTACGGCGGGCTGGGACCCCCCGGCGCACAGGGAGGGTTTCGGTCGGATGGCACGAAGATCACGGATACGCCGCGCGGTCGCGGCGGCGGCGGGTGCGGTGGCACTGGTGGCGGGGTTGTTCGGCACGGGTCCGGCCCGCGCCGACGCGGCGGAGGCGACGGACGCCGCACGAGGGATGACGGTCCGGTTCGTCGAACACGAGCTCTTCATCGGGACGGAGCCGGCGAACGCGTTCGTGGCCTACCGGTGGAAGGTGGCAGGCGAGGGCGCGGCACACCACGTCCACCTGGCCGTCGACCTGTCCGGAGTGGCCGACTTCGCCGAGCCGGCACCGTCGGAGCACTGCGACGGCGACCTCTGCACGCTGGACCTGGCGTCCGCCACCTCGGACTACCACGCCATCACGCTGGTGCCGAAGCCCGGTGCGGCCATCAGCAGCAGCGGCACCCTGACCGTCTCCGGCACGGCGTCGGACGCCACCGTCACCGGCGACCACGTCACCCTGACCAACGGCAAGACGCAGCTGAAGGTGAGCGAGTCCGCCGAGCAGCTGGACCAGGTGCCGGGCGACATGCTGACCTTTCCGCTCGACGTGTGGAACACCGGACAACTCCCGGCTGCCAAGGGGGTGGAGCTGCGGATCGACACCACGGCCGGGCTGCACCTCCAGGGCTCCTGGGCCAACTGCCGCGACGTGTCCGCGAGCGGCCGCGGGGGGCACATCGTGCACGAGACCCTGTGCGACTTCCCCACCCCGGTGGAGCCCGGCCGACAGTACGCGTTGTCGTCGCCGCTGCGGGTCAAGGTCGGCGACGAGGCCCTGCACGACAAGATCTACTACGACGTCACCCCGCTCGCCGACGCCGCCCCGGCGAACGGCCCCGGGACCCCGCTGACCCTGGTCCCCAATGGCGCGATGCCGTCCGACGGGAACCACGAGCCGTCCTTCACCACCTACGTCGACAGCGTCAACCACGCCGACTTCGCCGTCACCGGGGACACCGCCACCGGGCGGCGCGGCGGTCACGCCACGCTGCACGTCACCGTGGTCGACCGGGGGCCGGCGCTGGTGGAGGACCTCCTCGACGACGAGACCGGCCTCACGGTCCTCGTCAAGCTGCCGCCGGGCACGAAGGCCACGAAGATCCCGCACGACTGCTACCCGCCGGGCACGGACGGGTCGTACCACGGCCCCCGGCTGGGCTGGACCACCTACGAGTGCTACTTCGGCGACCCCGCCCCGGGAGACAGACACGTCCTGTCGTTCACCTTCGCCATCGGCCCCCGTACCCCGGCCGTCTCCGCGGGCCAGGTCCAGACGCAGGAGTTCTTCGAGGGGTTCGACCCCGACGCCTCCAACGACAGCGCGGCGCTGACCCTGCGGCTGGCGCAGGGCGGCTCAGCGGCCGGCGGGTCCGGGGGCGGCTGGATCGCCTGGGCGGCAGCCTGCGCGCTGTTGCTGGCCGGTGGTGTGGCCGTAGCGCTCTTCCGACGGTCCCGCGGCGGGAACTGACACGTCGTCCGGGGGTCCGGAGGGGCCCCCGGGGGCCCCTGGTCGGGGGATTGGTCTTGCACCCTTGTGCCGGGGTGCCGCCCTTTCGGGCGTTTTCGGTCGCCGACGACAACGTGTGCGTCGGCTGACGGCGGACGGACGCGCGTGCCGCGCCCCGGGCTCATGGGGAGCCGAATGGGGAGCCGAACGGGGTAGCTCCGCGTGCACCGGGTCCTCGCGGGTTCCAGCCTGGGTCCATGAGCATCCGTCCCTGGGTCGTCGTCGAGCCGCCGGACAGCCGTGGGCTGCGGCGGGTCGTCGTGGGCGGAGAGACGGTGGGCCATGCCTGGTCGGCAGCCGGACTGCGGAAGATCCTCGGGCGCCTCGGTCATCCGGAGGACCTGGATCTGGAGGATCCGGTGATCCTCTGCTGGCGTGGAGGCGACAGCGGGACGTGGCCCGACCGCGCGGGGAGACGGCACGCGGTCACCGTGCTCATGGTGGCCGGGCTGCTCGCGTCCATGGCTCTCAGCGTGGCCGTCGGGTGGCCGGACGCCTTCGGGGCCCTGACCTTCGCGCAGCGGATCAACGGGGTCCTGTTCGTCCTGTCGGGCGCGGTGCTGGGCGCGGCGGCCGTCGCGGCCATCGACTACGGGGGGAAACGGCAGTTCCGTGCCTCCGGGGCGATCGTCCTGCTCGGCGTGCTCATCGCGCTGGCCACCGACAGCCTGCTGCTGTTCATGTGGTTCCAGGAAATGGAGTTCACGCCTTGTGTGCCGGTTTTCATGTCCCTTTGGTGCTGGTCGCTGTGGGCCCTGTTTCTTCTTGTGCGGAACAGATCGTGGAAGGAAATTCCACAGCCCAAGAGGTTCGCGGCCGGAGTGGTCGCCACAGCGCTCCTGACCGGCCTCAGCCTGGCTTACTCGACCATGTACCAGCCCGCGGCGGCCCCGATGCACCTCACTCTGAAGGCGGAGTTCGGGCGGTCACGGGTGGATCGTTCGCTCGGGTTCCTCCAGGTCCCGCTGACGCTTCACATGAAGAACACCGGAGGGATTCCGGTGTACATCCTGAATGACAGCTACAGAGTCTCCGGCAGAGGGGCCGTGTACTCCAAGAAGCCTGCCGACCGTGACCTCATGCGGGACTGGCGCGAGAGTTCGGGCCTGCGGGGAGAAGACTCGGGAGAAGCGGAGCTCTATGTCCGCAAACTCACGTACACCACGATCAGCAGCGGGCATTTCTACGGCCCGGGCAACCGGCTCGAGATCGGGGAGGAGTACCAGCGCAAGCATGTGGTCCAGCTTCCCAAGGACGCCAAGTACGACATCCTGAGCATCGACCTGACGATCTCGTACATGAGGAAGGACCGAGGGAAGCTCGGCGTGGAGGAATTCAGAATTCCCCATTATTCATGGGATGCGCACGCCGGGCGATACTACTGCCCCCTGGAAAAGGGGTGTTTTCCGCAGATCATTTACCATGGGAGACTGTGGCACAACGACAACCTCGTGAATCTGACGCGCAAGCCGCGCTATGTGACGGCGATCTGGTCCCCGAAACGCGATCCCGATTCGTTCATCTCGCCGTTCGATTTCAAAGGGGAGACGGGTCTGGGGCAGAAGGAGAAGAGAGAGCTGGAAAGATACGGGGTCGCGAGGGCGCACATGAGTTACGAGGTCTCCCTCGCGGAGCTGCTGGCGCCGCCCCCTGTCCTGCTGCCGCCGGGCTATTCGAGCCAGGTGCCGACGGCGACCCCGTAGTCCTCGTCGAGGTAGGCGGCGGTCGACTGGCAGTAGGAAGCCCGCTCGCCGATGGTGGACCACAGATCTTCCCTCGGAACGACCTTGGCGAGTTCGGTGATGAGCGGTGCGATCTTGATCGGTGCGCGGACGTTCTTGTTGTTCTGCAACTCCGCGAGGACGTCGAGCAGGAGGTTGCTCTTTTCCTTGGACTTCCAGAAGTCCTTGACTCCATCCGGGCGCCAGCTGCCGGGAACCAGTTCCTTCAGCTCCTCGGGGAGTTCGTCCCCGGCCGAGGACCGGAATATGGCGGTGGTGCAGGTCTCGGCCGCCTTGCCGAGAGGGTCCTCCGGCCGTCCCTGGGCCGCGGCCGCCTCCTCCTGCTTGTCGCTGATACGAGCGGACCGATCCCGCATGTCCTTCTCGGCTTCGGCCCGGTCCTTCGACGACGACTCGGGATTGTTGAACACCTGCAGCTTCTCGTTCTGCTCGTACACGAGCTGAACGAGCGCGTCCCGGTGCTTCGGAGGCATCGCCGCGGCAGCACTCGCCGGGGACGTCTCCGGGGTGGCGGCGGCGTCTTCCTGCGCGACGCCCATGTGTTCCTCGAACCCCCGGAGCGAGGCCGTCTGATGGCCCCCCGTGACCGCGCTGCTCAGCCCTTCCGTAATCGTCAGCAGCTTTCCCCGCAGCTCCGCCGGAGTCCGGGAGTCACAGATCATGTCCAGCGCGGACGTCGTGCGCTGCATGACCAGGAGGACGGAGGAGCGCGTCCGGGACGGCGCCTGCGCGTCGTATCCCACCTTCAGCGCGGAGGACACCTGCTTCACGAGTGCGGTGAGCTGTTTCCGGAGCTGCGGAGAGGTGCTGTCGTCACCGGTGGCCGTCAGCGCGACGGTCAGATGCTCGACGCTCTCGATGACGCCCTGGCGGTCCCGCAGCGACGTCTCGGGGTCCTTGACCGCTTCGAGCGTGGTGGTCAATTCGTCCACAGTCGGGGCGAGTTCCTCGGGAACTTCTCCCTTCGTCGCGTTCAGACGCGTGATGGTGCCATCGATCTGTCTCTTTTGTTCCGCGAGGGGGTCGGTGTCCCCGCCTCGCTCCGTGTCACCGGAAGCCGGCGACTGTGACGACTGGTCAGAGTTCGGTGTGTGCTCCTGATCCGTCGACGTACCACTCGGTGTGGAGGTGGTGCCGCTGGGCGTAGGTGTGCCACTCGGTGTGGAGGACGTGGCGCTGGGCGTGGGCGTGTCACTCGGCGTCGACGAGGGAGGCGGACTGTCCCCCGGTGAAGGGGGCGGTGTTGTCCCGACCGCCGACGACCTGCTCGCGGTGGGGGTCTGAAGCGCTGCTGTCGCACTTGTCAGACCGGCTGGAAATGCGAGTGCCGCGGCCAAGAGGGATGCGTTGACGCTGTGGACGGCACGTCGCCTGGAGGTTCTGGCCATGGTGGTTCCAGATGCGCTTCGCGGGGGTGATTGATTCATCCGTTGCGGACCGGGCCCACATATCCACTGTTCACCCGGTCGTTGCGCCCCGCAACGCGGGCACCGGGCCCGGTGTTGTCCTTCGGAACGCGGGGACTTCGAAAGCGATCAGGGCGGACGCGCGGTACGGGATCCGGAGGGGTGTGTGCCGGGCGGACCGGCGTCCGTAGTCTGGGGCCGACGGCGAGGCAGTGGGAGGAGTGGGACATGGGTGGCTGGGGCGCGAAGGACATACCCGGGCAGCGGGGGAGGGTCGCCGTTGTCACCGGGGCCAACAGCGGGCTCGGTCTCGTCACCGCGCGCGAACTGGCACGTCGCGGGGCCCGGGTGGTGCTCGCCTGTCGCAGCGAGGCCCGCGGCAGGGCGGCGGCCGAGCTGATAGCCGACGAAGTTCCCGGCGCCGAGGTGGAGTTCGGCCGGCTCGACCTCGGGGACCTCGCCTCCGTAAGGGAGTTCGCGGACTCCTTCCCCTACGACCACCTCGACCTGCTCGTGAACAACGCGGGCGTGATGGCGCTGCCGTACGCGACGACGGCGGACGGGTTCGAGACGCAGTTCGGGGTCAATCACCTGGGGCACTTCGCGCTCACCGGGCTGCTGTTCCCGGCGATCGCGAAGACCCCCGGCGCGCGGATCGTCACCGTGTCGAGCATGATGCACGCCCTGGCCGACCTCGATCCCGACGACCTCGACGGCGAGAAGGGGACCTACCGCAAGTGGATCGCCTACGGTCGGTCCAAGACCGCCAATCTCCTCTTCACGCACGAGCTCGCGCGGCGGCTGTCCGCCACCGGGTCCGATGTCGTCGCGGCCGCGGCGCACCCCGGGTACGCCTCCACCAACCTGCAGACCGCCGGGCCCCGGCTCGAGGGGCGCAAGGGCGCCGAGCGGCTGATGGAGATCGGCACCCGCGTCCTCGGGCAGAGCGCCGAGGCCGGGGCGCTGCCGACGCTGTACGCGGCCACCGCACCCGGCGTACGGCCCGACACCTTCGTCGGACCGTCCTTCGCGATGTGGCGCGGCTCGCCCTCGACGTCCTGGCGGGCCGGCCGGACCCGCGACGACACCCGCGCGGAGCTGCTCTGGGCCGCCTCGGAGCGGCTCACGGGTGTCGTCTACGAGGGTCTCAAGGGCTGACGGCCGCACACCCCGGGTCCGGATGCGCCTCGCGGGCCCGGCCGGCACTCCGGAGCGGGGTCCCGGACCGGCCGGTCAGGCGGCCCGCACCTCGTACGTCGCCACCCGTACGTCCTCGTCGTCCAGGCACCGCCCGGACTCCAGGTCGAAGCGCTGCTTGAGCAGCGGGGAGGCGACGAACGGGCGGCCCCGGTGGGTGCCGGTCAGTCCGCGGGAGAGCACCGCCGCCCCGCTGAACGGATCACGGTTGTCGATCGCGTACGCCCGTCCCGCCCGGTCGGTGAACAGGGCGACCTGGCGGCCGTCCGGGAGGAGGGCGGCGACGCCCCGGCCCGGAGTCAGCAGGGACAGCTCGCAGACCGTGAACCAGTCGTCCTCCAGCAGGAGCTGGAGCGTGAGGGCCGTCGCCGGCCGGGTCGTCTCGGGGGCCAGGGTCATCGCTGGGCACTTCCTTCCAGAGCCTCAAGCGGGCGGTGTCCGATGGTCAGCAGGGGCAGGTCGGGCTTGATCTGGTCGCGCTCGGGGACGAAGCCGACGACCGGGTCCGGGGTGTCGGGGGCGTTCACGAAGGACACGAACCGGCCCAGCTTCTCCGGGTCGTTGATGGTCTCGGCCCACTCGTCCCGGTAGTTCGCGACGTGCGCGGTCATCAGCGACTCCAGCTCCTCGCAGATGCCGAGCGAGTCCTCCACGACCACCTCGCGGACGTGGCCGAGGCCGCCGGGAATCCGCTCCAGCCAGGTCGAGGTGCGCTCCAGACGGTCCGCGGTGCGGATGTAGAACATCAGGAACCGGTCGATGAGACGGACCAGTTCGGCGTCCGACAGATCCTGCGCCAGCAGATCCGCGTGGCGCGGGGTCGCGCCGCCGTTGCCGCCGACGTACAGGTTCCAGCCGCTGGAGGTGGCGATGACGCCGAAGTCCTTCGACTGGGCCTCGGCGCACTCGCGGGCACATCCCGAGACCGCCGACTTCAGCTTGTGCGGGGACCGCAGACCCCGGTAGCGCAGCTCCAGGTCGATCGCCATCCGGACCGAGTCCTGCACCCCGTACCGGCACCAGGTCTGCCCGACGCAGGATTTCACCGTCCGCAGCGACTTCCCGTACGCGTGCCCGGACTCGAAGCCGGCGTCCACCAGCCGCGCCCAGATCAGCGGGAGTTGCTCCACCCGCGCACCGAACAGGTCGATCCGCTGGCCGCCGGTGATCTTCGTGTAGAGCCCGAAGTCCCGTGCCACCTCACCGATCACGATGAGCTTCTCGGGAGTGATCTCGCCGCCGGGGATGCGCGGCACGATCGAGTACGAGCCGTTCTTCTGGAGGTTGGCGAGGAAGTGGTCGTTGGTGTCCTGGAGCGCGCCCTGTTCGCCCTCCAGGACGTAGCCGTCGGCGCCGATCGTGGGCGCGAGGGAGGCGATGATCGAGCCGACGGCGGGCTTGCAGACCTCGCAGCCGTCACCGCCCCGGGCGTCCGCACGGCCGTACCGGTCCAGCAGCGTCCGGTACGAGGTGATCCTGAGCGCCAGGACGATCTCGTACAGCTCCTCGCGGGTCTGCCCGAAGCAGCCGCACAGGCCCTTGTCGACCTCGACGCCGCTCGCCTCCAGCTCGGCGGTGACGAGCTGACCGAGCACCTTGACGCAACTGCCGCAGCCCGTACCGGCCTTGGTGCACTTCTTGACCTCGGGCACGGTGGTGCAGGAGTGCTCGGTCACCGCGCCGCGGATCGCGCCCTTGGTGACGTTGTGGCAGGAGCAGATGACCGCCTCGTCCGGCAGCGCGGAGGGGCCGAGCTGTACCGGGGAGCCCGCGCCCGCCGGCAGGACCAGGGACTCGGGGGACACCGGCGGGACCGAGCCGGTGAAGGCGCGCAGCGTGCCGTACGCCTCCGCGTCGCCGATCAGGATGCCGCCGAGCAGCGTGCCGTCCCGGCCGATGACCAGCTTCTTGTACAGGCCCGCGCGGGAGTCGGAGTAGACGACGTCCAGGCAGTCCTCGGTGGTGCCGTGCGCGTCGCCGAAGGACGCCACGTCGACACCCAGCAGCTTGAGCTTGGTGGACAGGTCCGCGCCCGTGAACGCCTTCTCGTCCTCGGCGATGGTCGCCGCGGCCGTCTCCGCCTGCTCGTAGCCCGGCGCCACCAGGCCGTACACCCGGCCGTCGGCCGCCAGCGCGCACTCGCCGATCGCGAACACCCGGGGGTCGGCGACGGTACGGCACTGCTCGTCGACGCTGATGCCGCCGCGCTCGCCGACCGTCAGACCGCAGTCGCGGGCCAGTTGGTCGCGGGGGCGGACACCGGCGGAGAACACCACCAGGTCGGTGGCGAGTTCGGAGCCGTCGGAGAGCTTCATGCCGGTGACCGCGCCGTCCTCGCCGACCACGATCTCCTGTGTGCCCACACCCGTGTGGACGGACAGGCCCATCTCCTCGATCGTGCGCAGGAGCGCGGCCCCGCCACCCTCGTCGACCTGCACCGGCATCAGCCGGGGCGCGAACTCCACGATGTGGCTGGTGAGTCCGAGGCCGTTGAGCGCGCCCGCCGCCTCCAGGCCCAGCAAACCGCCGCCGACGACGGCTCCGGTCGTCGCCCGTGACTTCGCGTACGCCTCGATGGCGAGCAGGTCCTCGATCGTGCGGTAGACGAAACAGCCCTCGGCGTCCTTGCCGGGGACCGGCGGGACGAAGGGGAAGGAACCGGTGGCCAGCACGAGGGTGTCGTAGCCGACCGTCAGCCCGGACCTCGACGTCACGGTGCGCGCGGCCCGGTCGACCGACTCGGCCGGGTCGCCGACGTGCAGTTCGATGCCGTGCTCGCGGATGAACTCCATGTCGGTCATGGAGAGGTCCTCGGGGGTCTTCCCCGAGAAGTACGAGGTGAGGGCGACGCGGTCGTAGGCGGGGCGCGGTTCCTCGCACAGCACGACCACGCGGTGCGTGGCGGTCAGGCCGCGTTCGGCGAGCGCTTCGAGGAAGCGCTGGCCGACCATGCCGTGGCCGACGAGCACGATCGTGGGGGTGGCCCCCGGGGTGGCAGTCATCAGGAGCCTCCATCGTTGGTGAGCAGGTGGAGCAGGGGGGCGCCGTCCGCGGGGAGCGGCTCCGCTCCCTCCCAGGCGCGGGCGAGCGCGCCGACGGTGCCGAGTTCGCCGACGAGAACCCCGCCGACGAGGCGGTCGTCGCGGACGACGACCTTGCGGTAGGTGCCGCGGGTGGCGTCCGTGAGCTGGACGACGTCGTCGCCGGGGCGCGGGTCGGTCTCGCCGAACGCCGCCAGGTCGAAGGGCGCGAGCCCGGTGTGGGTGAGACCGCCGGGGGTGGGACCGGCGGCGGTGCGATCGGAGGGAGCGGGACCGGCGGGGGTGTCCCGTCCGGTCAGGGTGAGCCGGGTCAGGGAACGGGTGCCGGTGTAGCGGGCGTTCGCGTCTCCCGCGAGCAACTCGGCCAGCTTGTCCGCCTGTTCGAGGGCGGGGGCGGCGAGTCCATAGAGGGTCCCGTCGTGCTGGGCGCAGTCGCCGACGGCGCGGATGTGCGGGTCGCTGGTGCGCAGTTCGTCGTCGACGAGGACACCCTTGTGGACGGCGAGCCCGGCCTCCTTGGCCAGGCCCGCCCGAGGGCGCACCCCGCAGGCCAGTACCACCAGGTCGGCGTCGAGCGCGTAGCCGTCGGCCAGTTCCACCGAGCGGACCGCGCCGCCCAGGCAGCGCACGTCCCGCACCCGGCACTCGGTGTGCACCTCGACGCCGAGGTCCAGCAGATGCCGCAGCACCAGCTTCGAGGCGTTCGGGTCGAGCTGGCGTTCCATGAGCCGCTCGGCCTGCTGGGCGAGGACCACCTGGGCGCCGCGCACGGCGAGCGCGCGGGCCGCGGAGACGCCCAGCAGACCGCCGCCGACGACGACGGCCCGTACTCCCGGCCGCAGCGCCTTGGACAGGCCCAGGCAGTCGTCCAAGGTGCGGAACGCGTGGACGCCCTCGGGCAGTTGGTGGTCGGCGGTGAACAGGCCGCGCAGCGGCGGCAGTACCGGGTTGGAGCCGGTGGCCAGGACCAGCGTGTCGTATGCGATCTCCGTGCCGTCCGCGCAGCGCACGGTCCGGGCGAGGCGGTCGATGCCGGTGACCCGGGCGCGGACCAGCTCCGGCGGGGCCGGGAGCGAGATCACCTCCGGCTCGTAGCGTCCGGCCAGTACCTCGGCGAGCAGCACCCGGTTGTAGGGCCGGTGCTCCTCCTCGCCGACGACCAGCGCGGACCCGCCGAGCTCACCGATCCGCCGGGCGAGCCGGACGCCCGCGAGGCCGGCGCCGATCACCACCACACGCGTATTCGAGGTCATGACCACACCGTGCGGTGCCGGTGTTACCCGGTGGCATCACCCCTGTTTCCCGGGAGGAACGCTGCCCTCAGCGAGGGCGGAGCGGTGGTGTGAGGGTCCGGGGAGGGGCGGAGGGGGCCGCGGGGAGCGCCGGACCGGGCCGAGGGGAGGGCCGGAGGAGCCGAGGGTGGACCGACCCCGGCGAACCTCTGGAATCGCTCAAGCCTTCCGGGGTCCGTGCAGCGCGCACGCATCCGTCCCATAGGGTCGCGATCATGCCCGACATATCGCTGACCATGATGCTTGTGCTCTGTGCCGCCGCCCTGGCGGCCGGCTGGATCGACGCGGTGGTCGGCGGCGGAGGGCTGCTCCTGCTGCCCGCCATGCTGCTCGGGCTGCCCGCGGGCACGCCGGCGGCGTACGCGCTCGGCACGAACAAGGCGGTCGCGATCGTCGGCACCACGGGCGCCGCGGTGACGTACGCGCGCAAGACACCCGTGGACGTGCGCATGGCGGTACGGATCGGCCTCGCGGCGCTCGCCGGTTCGACGGCGGGCGCGTTCGTCGCGGCCGGGCTGAGCACCGACGTGCTCAAGCCGGTCGTCATGGTCGTCCTGGTCGCCGTCGGCACCTTCGTGATCCTGCGGCCCGCCTTCGGCACGGCGCCGCCGGCCACCCCGGTCAGCGCGCGCCGCGTCCTCGCCGCGATCGGTCTCGCGGGCCTCGGCATCGGCTTCTACGACGGGCTCATCGGCCCCGGCACGGGCACGTTCCTCGTGCTCGCGCTCACCGCGCTGCTCCACCTCGACCTGGTGACCGCCTCCGCCACCGCCAAGATCGTCAACTGCTGCACCAACGCGGGCGCCCTCGCGACCTTCGCGTGGAAGGGCACGGTGTTCTGGGAACTGGCCGCCCTGATGGCCGTGTTCAATCTGGCGGGCGGCATGGTCGGGGCGCGGACCGCGCTCAAGCAGGGCAGCGGCTTCGTCCGGGCGGTACTGCTGACGGTGGTGTTCGCGCTCGTGGCGAACCTGGCGTACCAGCAGTGGCTCGCCTGAACCCGGAGCGCCCGAAGCGGCTCGGCCGGCCGGCAGCCGCCTGCCCGGCCCTCGGCGGCAGGCGGCAATCCACTCGGCCTGTGACCTGCCGGCCTGCGACCTGCCGGCCTGCGACCTGCCGGCCTGTGATCTGCCGGCTCGTGATCTGTCGGGTCGTGACCTGTCGGTCCTCGGCCTGACCCGCCCTCGGCCTGACCCGCCCTCGACCCGACCCGTCCTCGGTCGTGCTCCGGCCCGTTCCGGACTAGTGGCTGCTGCCCGTGAGGTGGGCGAAGACGACCACGTTCCCCTGGTAGCCCGTCGTCCGCGAGTAGCCGCCTCCGCAGGTGATGACCCGCAGCTCGGGCCGGTTCGCGGCGCCGTACACCTTCGCGTCGGGGAAGGAGCGGGAGTCGTACACCGCGACGGCGTCGACGGTGAAGACGGCCGTCCTGCCGTCGAGCCGGTCCACCTCGACCGTGCTGCCCTTGCGGAGCGAGCCCAGGTCGTAGAAGACGGCGGGGCCCTCCGCGTTGTCGACGTGCCCGGCCACGATCGCGGTGCCGCGTTCACCGGGGCTGGTCCCCGCCTCGTACCAGCCGGCCAGGTTCTTCTTCTGCGCGGGCGGCACGTCCAGGCTGCCCTGCGGGGTGAGGCCGAGGCCGATCAGCGGGGCGTCCACGCCGATCGCGGGGATCCGGATGCGGTCCGGCGGGGAGTGCGGCATCGAGGGGGCCACGGACCGCGCCGGTTTCCCGGAGGCCGCCGACTGCGCCGCGGACGGCTGGGGCGGCGGGTGCGCCTCGGCGCCGCGGCCCAGCAGCCAGGCACCCGAGCAGAGGGCGACGACCGTGACCGACGCTATGACGGCATTGCTGACCCGGCGCACGCGAGCCTCCTCACGGGATTCCTTCCGGGGCGGGACCGGCCGGCGCCCGCGACGGCCGTGGGGTGTGCTGAAGGGGCCGGTCCCTTCCCCCTCCGGGCCGCGAGGGGCGTCGGGCCACGGAGGGGGAGGGGACGGCGGTACCGGCGGACGGACAGCGGAGGGTGCCCGTCAGATCCCGTCGCCTCTCGCCCGGCGATGCAGGAGCCAGGTACCGCCCGCGGCGGCGACGGCCAGCGCCGCCACTCCCGCCGCGGTCTGTACGGGGTCGGGGCCCAGCGCGCCGCCGACACCCGTGTCCACATGCCCGCGCGGCCGGACCTGCTCGCGCGTGGCGGCCAGCGTCACCAGCAGGTCGCCGGTGACGCGCCGGCCGTGGGAGCACGTCGCGACGATCTCGTACGTCCCTGGCTGCGCGCTGGGCGGAACCTGGAACTGGCCGATCGCGTCGTGCTCGTGCGCGCTGGCGGCGAGCGTGAAGGTACCGCCGCCCACCGCGTCGGCGTCCCCGCTCGCGGTGCCGTCCGAGCCGCACGCGGCCGTGTTGACGGTGACGTCGGCGCCCGGGACGACACTGGAGGGGAACACCTCCAGACTTCCGGTGTCCCCGCCGTACACGGGCGCGGCGGCGAGCCCCGCGACGGCGACGGCGAGCGCGGTACCGGTCAGCAGACGGGCGGTACGTCGCATCGTGCCAGCTCCTCCGAGGGGGCGCGGCCCGCGGCACCCCCAAGTGCCGCAGCGTCGGTCGCACCCCTGCCTTTCCGAGGTAAGTGGCACATGACCGGGGCCGCTCTCTGATGGTGTGTCAGAAATGATGTGAACGGGTGTCAGGAGGGCGGCCGGAAGGGGGAGGGACGTCCGGTATTCCGGCAGGTCACCGGTCTGTGCCCGGTGTACCGCGCACGGGAATCGGAAGGGGCCGGGGGCGCGGGTGTGAATGGGTGACCGGGTTCGCCCGCCGCTGCTTGGACCGTCTGCCCGTCTGCCCGTCTGCCCGTCTGCCCGTCCGGCCGTCTGCCCGTCTGCCCGTCCGGCCGTCTGCCCGTCCGGCCGTCTGCCCATCCGGCCGTCCGTCCGGCCCGCTGGTCGGGGGCGGGTGTGCGGACCGGTCCTGGGCGTCGGCCGGGAGGCGTGTCAGGGTGTGCGGCACGTCACACCGCGACATCCGGAGGGCGCGATGATTCCCCGGGGGTCCGCCGGTCTTCACCGATGTGACCCGGACGCGTGCGACGGTTGAGCGCGCGGCGCGGCCGAGAACGCGTGACGTGGTCGAGACAGCGACGAGGAGTGAGTCCCATGCGCATCGTGATCAGTGAGTTCATCAGCCTGGACGGCGTCGTGCAGGCACCGGGCGGTCCCGAGGAGGACACCGACGGAGGCTTCGCGCACGGCGGCTGGTCCCACCCGTACTTCGACCCGGAGGTCGTGGGCGGCGCGTTCGCGGCCGGGCTCTCCAGTGCCGAGGGGCTGCTGTTCGGGCGCCGCACCTGGCGGACGATGGCCGGGGCGTGGCCCGAGCGGGCGGGCGACCCGTTCGCCGACCGCATGAACTCCCTGCCCAAGTACGTGGTCTCCGGCACCCTCGGCGAGGCCGAGCTGGCGGCCTGGGACAACACCACGCTCATCCCGGCCGGTGAGGCCGTCGCCCGGATCCGTGAGCTGCGCGCGGCAGACGGCGGCGACCTCGCGATGATGGGCAGCCCCACCCTCGTCCGCACCCTGCTGGCAGAGGGCCTGGTCGACGAGCTCCAGCTCATCCGGATGCCGGTGATCCTCGGCGGCGGAAAGTCGATCTTCCCCGAGGACGGGATGAAACGCGCGCTCGAACACGTTTCCACCGTCACCGCGAAGACGGGTGCGGACGTGAGCGTGTACCGGCCGGTGCGGGAGGACTAGGACCCGCCGGGGGCGGACATGCTCATGGCGAGCCCGGGGGGGGGGGGGGGGGGGGTCGCGCGCGCGGTCGCGCGCGCCCGCTGGCACGCCCGCGCGCCGCCGGGGGGAGAGCGCCCCCCCCCCCCCCGCCGCGCCCCCCCCCCCCCCGCCCCCGGGACCCCCCCCCCGGCGGCCGGGCCGCTATCTCCCCCGGGCGCGCGCGCCCGGGGATCCCTCCCGGCCGGAGTGGCCGTAAGGCGTCCGGCGCGGGGTCAGCCCACGGAGACCGCCGACCAGGCCGCGGCCACGGCGGCGTACTCGGCGCTGCCCACCCCGTAGAGGTCCTTGGCCGCGTTCAGCGTGGCGGTGCGCGCGCCGGCGTAGTTCGTGGATGACGTCATGTAGACCGTCAGCGCGCGGTACCAGATCCTGCCGACCTTGTCGTGGCCGATGCCGGTGACGGTGGCGCCGTTGCAGGTGGGGGAGTCGTAGGCGACGCCGCCCACGGTCTTCGCCCCGCTGCCCTCCGAGAGCAGATAGGCGAAGTGGTTGGCGACGCCCGACGAGTAGTGGACGTCGAGGTTGCCGACCGAACTGCTCCAGCAGTCCGCCGAGTTGCCGTCCTTGGAGGGCTTGTCCATGAAGCGGAGGGCGGGTTTGCCGAAGCCCGGGCGGACGATCTTCTCGCCGATCAGATAGTCGCCGGGGTCCGAGGCGTTGCCCGCGTACCACTCGACCATGGTCCCGAAGATGTCCGACGTCGCCTCGTTCAGACCGCCGGACTCGCCCGAGTACGTCAGCGCGGCCGTCTTCGAGGTCACCCCGTGCGACATCTCGTGCCCGGCGACGTCCAGCGCGACCAGCGGTCCGAACGTCGAGCCGTCACCGTCGCCGTACGTCATGCAGAAGCAACTGTCGTCCCAGAAGGCGTTGTTGTAGTTCTTGCCGTAGTGGACGCGGTTGTACGAGCCCTTGCCGTCGCCCGCGATGCCGTTGCGGCCGTGGATGTTCTTGTAGTAGTCCCAGGTCGCGTCGGTGCCGTACTGCGCGTCCACGGCCGCGGAGGAGCGGTCCGAGGCCGTGCCCGTGCCCCAGTGGTTGTCGGCGTCGGTGAAGAGCGTCGCGGGCGCCCGGCTGATGCAGATCCCGAAGATGCACAGGTCCGTCTTGTTCGCCGCGTCGCCCGTGTACGTGTTCCCGCGCGTCGGATCCTTGAGCTGGTACGTCGATCCGGACGCGGTCGTCTCCAGCGGAACCGTGCCGCCGTAGAGGGAGTTGCCGTCGCCCGTCGCCGTCTCGACGCTGTCCCACGCGTCGATCCGCGCGCCGGTGCGGGCGTCGGTCAGGACCGTGCGCGCGACCGGATTGCCGAGCCCGTCCTGGCCCACCGCGTCGGTGCGCCAGGCGAGCCGCGGAGTGCCGTGCAGGGCGTCGACGACCAGCCGCGGTTCGGCCGTGACCTTCTTCAGCGCCTCGCCGGGGTTGGCGGCGCGCAGCGCGTTCACCGCGAGGCCGGCCGCCTTCGCGCCGGAGAGCCTCGGGGTGACGCCGGCCAGCGAGATCGCCTTCGGTGTCGCGCGGTCGGCGCCGCGGTACGAACCGTCCCGTGTCAGGTGGACCACGAAGTCGCCGCCGAGCACGGGGAGTTCGCGGTAGGTCCGGTCGTAGCGCACGTGCTGGGCGCCGTCCTTGTCGACGACGACGTCCCGGACGGTGGTGCCCTGGGCCGAGGTGAGACCCAGGTTCGCGGCGTGGGCCGCGAGCACCGAGGCCGCGTTCTCGATCGCGGTCGCCCGGGTCGGCGCGCTGTCGGCGTTGGCGGCCGGGGCGAGCGCGGCGGCCAGCAGGGTGGCCGTGGTCACGGCGGCGCCGGCGGTGGCGAGAGAGGAACCGCGGATGTGCCGTATTCGACTCATCGGTCTCCTTGGGGAGGTGCCTCGGGGAGGCGTGTGGGGGAAGGGCGTGGGGGGAGAGGGCCTGTGGGGAGGCACGGAAAGCCGCTCCGATTTAAAGGTGCATGACATGTCATGTCCATAGAGGCGACCGGGTGCGTGCTGGATGCGGCGAGAATCGTTTCCGTACCCTCACGAATGGAGGCGCTCATGGAACTGCCGGCCTGCCTGGCCGTCCTGACCACGACGGACGCGGCGGAGAAGGCGGAAGCCCTGGCCCGGGGCGCGGTGGCGGCGCGGGTCGCGGCCTGCGCCCAGATCTCGGGGCCGGTCACATCCGTCTACCGCTGGCAGGGCGCCGTGGAGACGGCCTCCGAGTGGAGGGTCCAGTTCAAGACGACCGCCGCGCGCTACCCGGCGCTGGAGGAGTACCTCCTGGACGCCCACGACTACGACACGCCCGAGATCATCGCCACCCCGGTAGTGGCGGGAAGCCCGGACTACCTGCGCTGGCTGGAGCAGGAGACGGCCCCTTGAGCACCGTCGACCCCTGCGGCGGCGGGGAGCTGCCAGGTGAAGGGGAGCTGCCCTTCTTCGTCTACGGCACCCTGCGGCCCGGCGAACACAACCACGACCTGTTCCTGCGCGGCCGCACCCGCTCCGAGGAGCCCGGGCGGATGCGCGGGCTCGTGCTGTACGCCGGGCCCGGATACCCGTACGCCGTCGACGAGCCCGGTGGCGCGGTGTGCGGCGAGATCGTGACCGCGCGGCCCGGGTCGTACGAGGAACTCCTCGCGGAGCTGGACGAGTTGGAGGAGTACGTGCCGGGCGACGCGACCAGCCTGTACGAGCGGGTCGCGCGGGACGCCGTGCGCGCGGACGGCGTCACGGTCGTGCGGACCTGGGTGTACGTCGCCTCGCCCGCGGTGGCGGCCCGCCTGCGCTCCGGCGGCGAACCGATCGAGGACGGCGACTGGCGCGGTCAGCGTGCGTCCTGACCCTCCGGCGCGGACCGCCCGGCGGGTCCGGGATCTTCCGCCGAACCGGAACCGGAACCGGAACCGGAACCGGAGCCCGGGCCGGACTGGCGGGCGGGTTCGGGTGCGTCCGGCGACCGGGAGCCGGGGTGCCCGCCCGGCTCGGGGGCCTTCGTCGAGCAGGAGCTGAGTCCGATGCCCAGGGCGGCGCCCACGGCCGCCCCGCTGAGCGCGAGGACACGTCGTCGGGTCAAGTCGCGGTCGGCCATGGCCGCACCCTAGGGGCGGAAGGGGCCTCGGCTCCGGGGGCGCACGGAACGGCCACCCGCACGGGTGCACACCGGGCACGGCGGGGAACCGCGGCGCCCACGTACCGGGTGAGGCGTCAGTCCTCGTGTGCCGCCTCCAGCCGTACCGCGCACGCCTTGAACTCCGGCATCCGGGAGACCGGGTCGAGGGCCGGGTTGGTGAGCGTGTTAGCGCGGCCCTCCCCGGGCCAGTGGAAGGGCATGAACACGGTGTCGGGGCGGATGGCGGTCGTGAGCCGGGCCGGGGCGACGGCCCGGCCGCGCCGCGACACCACCGTCACGGCGTCCCCGTCCGCCGCGCCGAGCCGTTCCGCCAGCCGCGGATGCATCTCCACGAACGGGCCGGGCGCGGCGGCGTTCAGTTCGTCGACGCGCCGGGTCTGCGCCCCCGACTGGTACTGGGCCACCACCCGCCCGGTGGTCAGCAGCACCGGGTACTCGTCGTCCGGCTCCTCGGCGACGGGCCGGTGCGACACGGGAACGAACCGCGCCCGGCCGTCCTCGGTGGCGAACCGGTCGAGGAAGAGCCGGGGCGTGCCCGGATGGAGCCCGCCACCGGAGCCCTCGACCGCGGCGCTCGCGACCGCCGGCTCCGCGTTGGAGGTCTCCCCGGCCGCGTCCGGGATCTCCTGGGCCGGGCAGGGCCAGAACACCCCGTTCTCCTCCGCCAGCCGGTGGTAGGTGATCCCCGAGTAGTCCGCCGGACCCCCCGCGCTCGCCCGGCGCAGTTCCTCGAAGACCTCCTCCGGGTCGGCGGGAAAGCCCTTCTCCACGCCGAGGAGCGCGGCGAGTCCGTGCAGCACCTCGAGATCGCTGCGGACCCCCTCGGGAGGGCTGAGCGCGCGCCGGCGCAGCAGCACACGGCCCTCCAGACTCGTCGTCGTGCCCGTCTCCTCCGCCCACTGGGCGACCGGCAGGACGACGTCCGCGAGCGCGGCGGTCTCGGAGAGGACGACATCGGCGACAGCGAGGAAGTCCAGCGACTTCAGGCGTTCCTCGATGTGCGCCGCGTGGGGCGCGGACACCACCGGGTTCGACCCCATCAGCAGCAGGGAGCGGATGTCCGTCCCCATCGCGTCCAGGAGCTCGTACGCGCTGCGCCCGGGCCCGGGCAGCGTGGCGGGGTCGATGCCCCACACCTCGGCCACATGCCGCCGTGCCGCCGGGTCGGTGAGCTTGCGGTACCCGGGCAACTGGTCTGCCTTCTGGCCGTGTTCGCGCCCGCCCTGCCCGTTGCCCTGCCCGGTGAGACAGCCGTATCCGGACAACGGCCGCCCCGAACGCCCGGTGGCCAGACAGAGGTTGATCCACGCGCTCACGGTGTCGGTGCCCTTGGACTGCTGCTCGGGACCGCGCGCGGTCAGGACCATGGCGTTCTCGGGCTCGCAGAACATCCGCACGGCGGCGCGGAGTTCGGGAACGGACACCCCCGTGATCCGTTCCACGTACTCCGGCCAGTGCGCCATCGCCGCGGCCCGCGCCTCCTCCCAGCCGCTCGTACGGTCCCGGATGTACTCCGCGTCCGTACGCCCCTCGGCGACGATCAGGTGCAGCATTCCGAGCGCGAGCGCCAGATCCGTCCCCGGGCGCGGTGCCAGGTGCAGGTCCGCCTGCTCGGCCGTGCGGGTGCGGCGCGGGTCGATGACGATCAGGGTGCCGCCGTTCTCCTTCAGCTCGGTGACGAACCGCAGCGCGGGCGGCATCGTCTCGGCGAGATTGGAGCCGACGAGGATCACACAGCCGGTCCGCGGGACGTCCTCCAGCGGAAAGGGCAGCCCCCGGTCGAGACCGAAGGCCCTGACACCGGCCGCCGCCGCGGACGACATGCAGAAGCGGCCGTTGTAGTCGATCTGCGAGGTGCCGAGGACGACACGGGCGAACTTCCCGAGGGTGTAGGCCTTCTCGTTGGTCAGTCCGCCGCCGCCGAACACCCCGCAGGCGTCCGGCCCGTGGTCCGCGCGCGTACGGGCGAGCCCCTCGGCGGTCCGGGACAGTGCCTCGTCCCAGCCCGCGGGCCGCAGGACGCCTCCGGTGCGGACGAGCGGCGAGGTGAGCCGCACCCGGGACGACAGCAGCGCGGGCGCCGTCCGCCCCTTGCCGCACAGCGCGCCCCGGTTCACCGGGAAGTCCGCGCGCTCGGTCACCGCGACACCGCCGCCCGGCGCGGGCGTCAGGTTCATCCCGCACTGCAGGGCGCAGTACGGGCAGTGGGTGGGCGTCACGGAGGCCGTCATGGCCCCAGCCTGCGGCGGGCGTGTTACGCGCCGGGGAGGCAGGCGTTACGCCACCGGGGCGGACATCTCCCGCCCACGCCGGGCCCGCGGTGAGATCTCCCGGAGGGGACCTCCTCGGCTAGGTCGTGTCCGCAAAGTCTCGCCTGCCCGGCGACGCCTGGCACGCTCCCCCAAGCTCTTCGAGCAGGGGGGACCCCCACTCGCCGCACCGG
>NZ_JBHYXD010000039.1:0-20666 GCF_042751995.1 Streptomyces sp. NPDC059371
GCCCCCCCGGCCCGCGGGGGGCCCGCCCCTCTCCTTGGGTCCTGCGGACGCTCTCAGCCGTTGGCCGCGGCCGGGGACCCGGACGCCGACTTGCAGCTCTCCTGCTGCGCCATCGCCTTGCCCACGTCGCCCTCCTCCAGCTTCTTCAGGGCGTCGTTCCCGCTCTGGCTCAGTTTGCCGAGCTGGGTCGCGATGCCCTTGAGGCCCTCGGCGAACTTGGCCTGGTCCTTGGTGTCGAGCTTGGCGACCTGCGTCTTCAGAGCGGTGTACGACGCGGAGATGCCGTTGAGCTCCTTGACGGCGTTGGTCTGCTTAGTCTTGCCGTCCTCGACGTCCGGGGGTCCCGCGTTGTCGACGGCGGTGCCGATCGCCTTGTAGGCGTCGGACATGTCCTGGAAGGCCTGTGCGTCGGTCTTCTGGACGGCCTCCGGCGTGCTGTTGTCCGAGGTCTGCTTCTGGATCGCGGCGTTCGCTTCCTCGATCTTCTGCGCCTGCGGCTTCACCGCGTCACAGACCTGCTTGGCCCAGGAGTTCAGCTTGTCGTTGCCACTGTCCCCGCTGCTGCCGCATCCCGACAGCGCGAGCACCAGTACCGCACCGCCGGACAGTGCGACCGCGAGCTTCTTGTTCACCGGTTTGGTCCCTTCCATGGCTCTCGGCCCCGGAACATACACGCCATGTGGGCGACACCCACATGGCGAATGCCCGCTATGGGAGCTTTTGAAGCCATTTGCACCAAGCGAGAGAAGGCTCACGACAGCAACGTGAACACACACAGGGCGGGCGCACGGCACGTCAACACGCGCCGTGCGCCTGCCCGTTGGTCCGCACCCCGATCCGGCACGGAATTCCGGGCCGGATCGGACGCGGAACCGGTGCGCTACGAAACCACCGCAGGATCGGCCGACTTGGCGACCCCTTCGTCGTTGTCCTCCTCGTCACCCATGGCGATCCCGCGCCGCTTGGAGACGTACACCGCGCCCACGATCACGAGGAGCGCGAGAATGGCGATGAACACCCGTGCGCCGACGTTCTTGTCGTCGCCGAACGAGAACTTGACGATCGCCGGAGCGATCAGCAGCGACACCAGGTTCATGACCTTCAGCAGCGGGTTGATCGCGGGGCCCGCCGTGTCCTTGAACGGGTCACCGACGGTGTCACCGATCACCGTCGCCTCGTGGGCCTCACTGCCCTTACCGCCGTGGTGGCCGTCCTCGACGAGCTTCTTCGCGTTGTCCCACGCACCACCGGAGTTGGCGAGGAAGACCGCCATCAGCGTGCCGGTGCCGATCGCGCCCGCGAGGAACGAACCGAGCGCGCCGACCCCGAGCGTGAACCCGATCGCGATCGGCGTGAGGACCGCGAGCAGGCCTGGTGTGGCGAGTTCGCGCAGCGCGTCCTTGGTGCAGATGTCGACGACTTTTCCGTACTCGGGCTTCTCGGAGTAGTCCATGATCCCCGGATGCTCGCGGAACTGCCGCCGCACCTCGTAGACCACCGCCCCGGCGGACCGCGCCACCGCATTGATCGCCAGCCCCGAGAAGAGGAAGACGACCGCGGCGCCCGCGATGAGACCCACCAGGTTGTTGGGCTGCGAGATGTCCATCATCAGGTTCATCGGCGCGCCCGCTCCCGAGACCTTCTCGCCCACGTCGCTCGCGGCCGTGGTGATCGCGTCACGGTACGAGCCGAAGAGGGCCGAGGCCGCGAGGACGGCGGTGGCGATGGCGATGCCCTTGGTGATGGCCTTGGTGGTGTTGCCGACGGCGTCCAGGTCGGTGAGCACCTGCGCGCCCGCGCCCTCGACGTCGCCCGACATCTCGGCGATGCCCTGCGCGTTGTCGGAGACGGGACCGAAGGTGTCCATCGCGACGATGACACCGACCGTGGTGAGCAGGCCCGTTCCGGCTAGCGCCACGGCGAACAGCGCCAGCATGATCGACGTACCGCCCAGCAGGAACGCCCCGTACACGCCGAGGCCGATCAACAGGGCGGTGTAGACGGCCGATTCGAGACCGATGGAGATGCCGGCGAGGACGACGGTGGCCGCGCCGGTGAGTGAACTCTTGCCGATGTCCCGGACGGGACGACGGCTGGTCTCGGTGAAGTAGCCGGTCAACTGCTGGATGAGCGCGGCCAGCACGATGCCGATCGCGACGGCGACGACCGCGAAGATCCGCGGATCACCGCCCTTGGCCTTGATCGCCGCGTCCGTGACCCCGTCCAGTTCGGCGTAGGTCCCCGGAAGGTAGATGTAGACGGCGAGGGCTACCAGGACGAGCGAGATCACCGCGGAGATGAAGAACCCGCGGTTGATCGCGGACATACCGCTGCGGTCGGACCGCCGGGGCGCCACCGCGAAGATGCCGATCATCGCGGTGAGTACGCCGATCGCGGGCACGATCAGCGGGAACGCGAGCCCGGAGTCGCCGAACGCCACCTTGCCGAGGATCAGCGCGGCGACGAGCGTGACGGCGTACGACTCGAAGAGGTCGGCGGCCATACCGGCGCAGTCGCCCACGTTGTCGCCCACGTTGTCGGCGATCGTCGCGGCATTGCGCGGGTCGTCCTCCGGGATGCCCTGCTCGACCTTGCCGACCAGGTCGGCCCCGACGTCGGCGGCCTTGGTGAAGATGCCGCCGCCGACACGCATGAACATGGCGATCAGTGCCGCGCCGAGACCGAAGCCTTCAAGGACCTTCGGCGCGTCGGCCGCGTACACGAGCACCACACAGGAGGCGCCCAGCAGACCGAGCCCCACCGTGAACATGCCGACTACGCCGCCGGTGCGGAAAGCGATCTTCATGGCTTTGTGCGAGACGGCGGTGAGATCCTTTTCGGGCTCACCCTCCGCCGGGGTCGCTTCCCGTGCGGCCGCGGCCACGCGGACATTGCTCCGTACGGCGAGCCACATACCGATATAGCCGGTGGTCGCCGAGAACGCCGCGCCGATCAAGAAGAAGATCGACCGTCCGGCGCGCTGATTCCAGTCGTCCGCGGGAAGCAGCATGAGCAGGAAGAACACCACGACGGCGAATACGCCGAGCGTGCGCATCTGACGTCCCAGGTAGGCATTCGCGCCTTCCTGGATCGCCGTCGCGATCTCCTTCATGCTGTCGGTGCCCTCGCCGGCCGCGAGGACCTGGCGCACCAGGATCCCGGCGACGACGAGCGCTGCCACGGCGACGACCGCGACGACCGTCACGATGAGACGGTTGCCGTCCGTCAGAACCGCAGCTGCGAAGGTTGTGGGGTGGTCAAACTGATGAGGGGTAGAAAGCCCCGCCATTCGTCCTCCTTGACGCTTGGGCTGAGCTCAAGATGTGGACGGATTCTAGATACCGGAACCTGATCAAAACAGTGCGCGGTAAGCGGAATTAATCTTCACTTGCCCTTCAGCAAATGATCGACAGGCGTCCACGGACCCAAATGCAGTAATGCCCCAGAAGCGTTGACGCTTGATCCAATTATCACGCGACTGATCGTGAATCAATTCACGAAACGCCGTGCGCGGCCACCGGAGTACACGATCACCGGAGTGCGCGATCACCATCGCGATCACCATATGGACGGGAGTACGTTCCCGGACATGCCGAAGGGCCCCACCGAGTAGGGCCCTTCAGGACAAACTAAGAGGGACGGCTGTCAGGAAAGAGCCACGGCCGGCGGCGTGGTCGGCCAGCTCATCCTGATCAGTCCGCCGTGCTCTCCGGCGATGACTTCCACGTCGTCGACGAGGCCGCTGATGACCGCGAGGCCCATCTCGTCCTCCTCGATCTCCGCGTCCGAGGCGGCGCCGGACGCCGCCCCGCCGGGCACCGAACCCGGCGCCTCGTCACCGACCTCGATGGAGAACTGCTTCTCCTCCTCGATCAGCGACACGTGCACCGGTGCCGCGATACCACCACTCTGGTGCAGCCCGACGGCACGAGTACAGGCCTCACCGACAGCGAGCCTGACCTCGTCGAGGACGGCCTCGTCCACTCCGGCCCTGCGCGCCACCGCTGCCGCCACCAGTCGGGCGGTCCTGACGTGCTCGGGCAGCGCGCTGAAGCGGAGTTCAACGGTGGCCATGCATCCCCCTCTGAACTACGGGCGTGCTGTCTGGGGGCCGGGCCGCGGGGCCCGGTCCCCGATGTGCGATCCCGGGCCCACGACCCGGGAGACCGGCCGTCAGTCGGTCGCGTTGACCGCCTCGTCCACCGAGGTGTGGATCGGGAACACCTTGGTGAGGCCGGTAATACGGAAGATCTTCAGAATGCGCTCCTGGTTGCAGACCAGACGCAGCGAGCCCTCATGGGCCCGGACGCGCTTCAGGCCGCCCACCAGCACGCCGAGACCGGTGGAGTCGAGGAAGTCCACGCCCTCCATGTCGACGACGAGGTGGAAGCTACCGTCGTTCACCAGCTCGACCAGCTGCTCTCGCAGCTTGGGCGCGGTATATACATCGATTTCGCCGCCGACCTCGACGACCGTACGGTCGCCATTAGGGCCGGACACATTGCGAGTCGACAGAGACAGGTCCACGGATCCTCCAGCACCTTGCTATCGAGCGGTCGCCCCATGGGACACCTCGGCAGAGCCCCCGGGACGGTTCGCCAGCCGCGATGGCATTCAATCACTTACCGGCAGGCGTGCACGACGCCTTGGGCCCATTGTCCGTCACGCCAGTGACACACTCGATGCCGATGGCCAAGAATCACCGATCCGATCGATCCTCGGCGGACACCGCTTCCCGCCCCTCGCCGAGCACCGTCCTGGACCGGCTCGCCTCGGGGCCGAGCCGGGCTTCGCGCATCACTCATACGGAGCACTTGCCCCCGCGAGCGGGTCGCCATGCCGTCTGGCCCGACCGGATCCGTTCGGAGGTCATCGCCGCGGTGCAGGCGGCGGGCATCGAACACCCCTGGGCCCACCAGGCGCGCGTCGCCGAGCACGCCCTGGACGGCGAGTCGGTGATCGTCGCCACCGGCACCGCCTCCGGCAAGTCCCTCGCCTACCTCGCCCCCGTCCTGACGGCCCTCCTGGAGGGCTCCGAGGCCCCGAACGGCCGGGGTGCCACCGCCCTCTACCTGGCTCCCACCAAGGCCCTGGCGGCCGATCAGCGCCGCTCGGTGAAGGAACTTTCACAACCGCTGGGCAATGCCGTTCGCCCAGCCGTGTACGACGGCGACACACCCTTCGAGGAACGCGAATGGGTACGCCAGTACGCGAACTACGTCCTCACCAACCCCGACATGCTGCACCGCGGGATATTGCCCTCCCACCCCCGCTGGTCCTCCTTCCTGCGCGCCCTGCGCTACGTCGTCATCGACGAGTGCCACACCTACCGCGGCGTCTTCGGCTCCCACGTCGCCCAGATCCTGCGCCGCCTGCGCCGCCTCTGCGCCCGCTACGGCGCCTCTCCCGTCTTCCTGCTGGCCTCCGCGACCGCCGCCGAACCCTCGGTCGCGGCGCGCCGCCTGACCGGCCTCCCCGTCGTCGAGGTCGCCGACGACGCCTCCCCGCGAGGGGAACTCGTGTTCGCCCTGTGGGAGCCCCCGCTCACCGATCTGCACGGCGAGAAAGGTGCACCCGTCCGGCGTACCGCCACCGCCGAGACGGCCGACCTGCTGACCGACCTCACCGTCCAGGGCATGCGCTCGATCTCCTTCGTACGGTCCCGGCGTGGCGCCGAACTGATCGCGTTGATCGCTCAGGAACGCCTCGCCGAGATCGACCGCTCGCTGGCCCGGCGCGTCGCCGCCTACCGCGGCGGCTACCTCCCCGAGGAACGCCGCGCCCTGGAGAGCGCGCTGCACTCCGGAGAACTCCTCGGCCTCGCCGCCACCACCGCCCTCGAACTCGGCGTCGACATCTCCGGCCTCGACGCCGTCGTCATCTCCGGCTACCCGGGCACCCGCGCCTCCCTCTGGCAGCAGGCCGGCCGCGCGGGCCGCTCCGGGGAAGGCGCGCTGGCGATCCTGGTCGCCCGCGACGACCCGCTGGACACCTTCCTCGTCCATCACCCCGAGGCCCTGTTCGACCAACCGGTGGAATCCACCGTCCTCGACCCGGACAATCCGTACGTCCTGGCCCCCCACCTGTGCGCCGCCGCCTCCGAGATCCCACTCACGGACGAGGACTTGGACCTCTTCGGCCCCGCCGCCGCCGGACTGCTGCCGCAGCTGGAGGCCGCGAAGCTGCTGCGTCGGCGGGCCACGGCCTGGCACTGGACGCGCCGGGAGCGGGCCGTCGACCTGACCGACATCCGCGGGGGCGGCGGCAGCCCGGTGCAGGTCGTCGAGGCCGGCACCGGCCGCCTGCTCGGCACGGTCGACGAGGGCGCCGCGCACACGGCGGTCCACGAGGGCGCGGTCCATCTGCACCAGGGCCGTACGTACCTGGTGCGCAAGCTGGACCTGGAGGACTCCGTCGCCCTGGTCGAGGAGGCCAGCCCGCCGTATTCGACGGTCGCGCGCGACACGACCACCATCGCCGTCCTCGAGACCGACGTCGAAGTCCCCTGGGGCGACGGCCGGTTGTGCTACGGCTCCGTGGAAGTCACCAATCAGGTCGTCTCCTTCCTGCGCCGACGTGTCATGACCGGCGAAGTGCTCGGCGAGACCAAGCTCGACCTCCCTCCCCGTACGCTCCGCACCCGTGCCGTCTGGTGGACGGTCACCGAGGACCAGCTCGACGCGGCCCGGATCAACCCGGAGATCCTCGGCGGCACCCTGCACGCCGCCGAGCACGCCTCGATCGGCATGCTGCCGCTGTTCGCCACCTGCGACCGCTGGGACATCGGCGGCGTCTCCGTACCGCTCCACCCGGACACGCTCCTGCCCACCGTCTTCGTGTACGACGGTCACCCGGGCGGCGCCGGATTCGCCGAGCGGGCCTTCCACACCGCCCGCTCCTGGCTCACGGCCACCCGTCAGGCCATCGCCTCGTGCGAGTGCGACGCTGGCTGCCCCTCCTGCATCCAGTCGCCCAAATGCGGGAACGGCAACGAACCCCTCCACAAGCGAGGCGCCGTGCGCCTGCTCACGGAACTCCTGCGGACGGCACCGGAGCCGGGCCCGGAGGCGCCGGTCGGTGAGGAGTCGGGTCGCGAGTAGTCCGGCGGGGGCAGTCGGATCGGGATTGGTCCGGGCAGGTCGCCAAGGCCGAACGGGCTGGACGGGCTGGACGGGCTGGACGGGCTGGACGGGCTGGACGGGCTGGACGGAACAGATAGGCCGGATAGGCCGGATAGGTGAAGGCCGACGGCCCGTCGGACGAAAGTTGGGCCCGGATAGGCCGAACGGGTGATTCGCGGGTGCATGACCCCGCGGGCCCCGCCCTCGATCTGACCTCGGCGGTGATCGGTCCGGTTCCGGACGACGCCGTCACGTCCGAGATCTGGCCCTCGACCTCGCACCGCACGAGCCGCGCGCTCTGGGCTCGGGCCACCCGTTCCGCGCGCGCGCAGGCCGCCGTGCCACCGTCGCTCCAACGGTCCGCCGCGGCGAGGGCCGCCAAGTCCGCGGCCCCCGCGGCCCGATGCCGCACCACGACGGCCTGCCCCATCGACAGCACCACCCCGAAGACGGCACAGAGCACAGCGACCGCGCCCACCGTCCACACCGTCGCGGACCCTCTGTCGGAGAACGCGCTCCCCCGGTCGGAGGAGTCACGCCCACGGTCGGCGAACACACGCCACCGGTCGGAGGAGGCACGCCGCCCCGCACAGCGGCCCCTCCCGGCGGGCGACCACGCCCATCGCCGGCTCAGCCCGGCACTCCGGCTCCTCATCTCCGCTCCACCCCCGCGGCCGTGTCCCCCACCGTCTCCTCCGCCAGCGCCACCGCCTCGTCCTTCAGTTCAAGGGACAGAGCGGCGGGACCGGGTGTCCGCGCGCCGACGGTGACCCGGACCAGGTCCCCTTCCCGGACCACCGTGACCTTCGCACCGGACGGGGCCGCGCGACGGGCCGTCTCCAGGACGGCTTCCTCCGGGTCCTGGCGCGCCGCCGACCGAGCGCCCGCCCTCGCCGCGTCCACGCACTGGATCTGCGCGGACGCGGCGAGCAGGGCCCAGACGAGCGCCATGCCGACGAGCACCAGAGAGGGCAGGACCACGGCGGCCTCGGCGGTGACGAATCCACCGTCCCGGCACGAGGCCGGACCCGCCCTCAACTTGGCTTGCCCCATGCGGCGTTCACATCTGGACATTGAGCGCCCGGCCCACGATGCCCTGCAGTTCCTCGCCGACCTGCCCGCTCGTCACCACCTTGTAGAGCGCGGCCGCGAAGGCCACCGCCGCGATGACACCCACCGCGTACTCGGACGTGACCATCCCCGCGTCCCTCCGCGCCGCGACGGACGCGACCACCCAGGCCCGCATCCACGCACGCCCTCGCCCCTGGTTCTGGTTCCGCTCCTGCTCCTGCTCCTGCTCCTGCTCTCGTCCCCGCCCTCGCGCCGGTCCGAGTACTCGCGCCATCCCGCTCATTTCAACCTCCGTGGTATTCAGTCCTGTTAGGTCACTTCGACCGCCGGCCGTTCATCGCTGCCGTTCATCGCTGCCGTTCATCGCTGCCGTTCATCGCTCGCACCCCGCCGTCTGTCACCCACCACCCCCTCGCAGCAATCCGCCGGCCAGCCCGATCACCACGGGCAGCACGCCGATCGCGAGGAAGGCGGGCAGGAAACACAACCCCACCGGGGCCGTGACCATGACGGCCGCTCGGCGGGCCCTAGCCGTCGCCGTGCGCGCCCACTCGGCGCGGGCCTCCGCCGCGAGCCGTCCCACAGGTACAGCCGCCGGGACGCCCGACTCGCCCGCCCGCTCCAAGAGTCGCGCCAGCCCCTGAGCCCCCGGCAACGACGCCAACCGCCGCCACGCGTCGACCGGTTCGCCGCCGAGCCGCACCTCCGCCGCGCCCCGGGCCAGCCGCTCGCCCACGGGTCCGCCCAGCGCCTCGCCGACGGCCTGGGCGGCCGCCACGGGACTCGCCCCCGCCGCGATACAGGCGGCCACCAAGTCGGCTGCGAGCGGCAGTTGGCGGGTGGCCGACGCCACGTCGTACTCCTCCGGAGGTGCCGGATTCCGCCGCCGGAGCCACCACCGGACTCCGAACCCTGCCGCCAGTCCGACCACAACTCCGACGATCCCGCCGATCAGAACCCAGCCGGCACACACGACACCCAGCAGTGGCAGCCATCGCCGGCTTAAGCCCCGTACCTCGTGGCGCCGGGACGATGGCGCGGGTTCCGGGAGAAGCAGCGCGGCCAGGCGTCCGCGCACTCTCCTCGCCCGCCGCACCGCCCCGAGCCAACGGGCCGGCGAGCCGATCAGGAGCGCTCCACACACAAGTACCCCCAGCCTGTGGACAACTTCCGCGTTCATGCCGCCTCCGCTCCTCGTACGATCCGCAGCGCCCACCACAGCCCCACGCTCTCCAGCACCCCGCCGACCAGCAGGCAGCCCAGCCCGGGACCGGTGTGCAGCAGCACGTGCAGGGGGTCCGCGCCGAGCGCGGTGCCGAGCAGGAGGCCGAGGACGGGCAGGCCCGCGAGCATGGAGGCGGTCGACCGCGACCCGGCCAACTGGGCACGTATGTCGGCTCGTTGATCCCGCTCGGCTCTCAGCGCGGCCTCCAGTCGGTCCAGTCCCGCCGCCAGCCCCGCGCCCCGGTCCACGGCCACACGCCAGCATGCGGCGAGCCCCACCAGTCCGTCGGCGCCGGGCTGCCGTGCCGCCTCGGTGAGCGCGCCCGGCACGTCTCCACCGAATCTCGCCGCGGCCAGCACCAACGGCTGCGCCTCAGCGAGTCCGTCCGAATCACGTGCGGCCGCGAGCAGTGCCTCGCCGGGCTGGCGTCCGGCCCGCACCTCACCGGCGAGCGCGCCGCACAGGGCGATCACCGCGTCGCCCCGTCGCTCACGCTCGCGCCGGGCCTCCGCCGCTCGCCGCACCCGGCGCAGCAGGGGCATGCCGGCGGCTCCGAGGGGCAGGGGCACAAGTGACGTGCCCAGTACAGCGATCACCGCTCCCGCCACCAGCGACCATGCTTCGGGCCGCAGCCGCCCGCGCAGCCGTGACCAGTCGACACGGGCCCGTTCCCACAAGGGCGGCCCGGTCGCCGCCCCGCCGCCGGCGAGCAGCGCCCTCGCTCTGCGCGCGCCCGAGCCGTGCCCGCCGATCAGCCAGGCCCCGATCCCGGCGCACGCCACGGCCGCTCCTGCGGGCGCGTCCGCCATCTCACCGAACCTCATCCCGCTCCCCGTTCGCGTCCCGATGTCCGGCCACCGTGAAGACCCCGGCGCCTACCACCTCCGAAGGACTCCTCGTACTCCTCCGGTCCAGAGGCACTTCCCCCCTCCCGAGCCCGAACGGCTCACGACACCCCTGGCCCGACGCCGGCCGCTCGCGACACCCCTGGCCCGAGCCGATCGCCTCCCGACCCCCCTGGTTTCGACCGCCCTGGTTTCGATGTCCCTGGCTTCCCTCCCGTAGGAGCTCCCGCAGCCGCTCCCACCCCCGCTCGTACGCGAAGGCGTCCTCGCCCCACCGCAGCGCGGGCACCGTCACCACCAGCCCCGACGGGGCTCGTTCCAGCACATGAACCTCGGCGATCCGGCGCTGTCCGGTCCGGTCGCGTACGAGATGAAGGACCACGGACAGCGCCGCCGCCAGTTGACTGTGCAGCGCAGCCCTGTCGAGGCCGGCCGCGGTGCCCAGGGCCTCCAGCCGGGCCGGGACCTGCGCCGCAGCGTTGGCGTGAAGCGTTCCCGAGCCGCCCTCATGTCCTGTGTTCAGCGCCGCCAGCAGCGAGACGACCTCCGGACCTCGCACCTCGCCGACCACCAGTCGGTCCGGTCTCATCCGCAGGGCCTGCCGGACAAGATCCTGGAGCGAGACGAGGCCGACGCCCTCCTGATTGGCGGGCCTCCCTTCCAGGCGCACCACATGCGGATGGTCGGGCCGCAGCTCGGCCGAGTCCTCGGCGAGCACGATCCGCTCTCCCGGACCCACCAGCCCCAGCAACGCGCTCAGCAAGGTCGTCTTGCCTGAGCCCGTGCCTCCGCTGACGAGGAAGGAGAGCCGGGCGTCCAGCAGTGCTGTGAGCACCTTGTCCCCTCCGGGTGGCACCGTTCCCGCCGCCACCAGCTCGTCGAGCGTGAACGCGCGCGGCCGCACGACACGCAGGGACAGGCACGTGGAGCCGACGGCCACCGGTGGCAGCACCGCGTGCAGACGGGTTCCGTCCGGCAGCCTGGCGTCCACCCAGGGGCGGGCGTCGTCGAGCCGTCTGCCGGCCACCGCCGCGAGGCGCTGAGCGAGACGTCGTACCGCTGCCGCGTCCGGGAAGGACACGGTGGTCAGCTCCAGGCCGCCGCCGCGGTCCACCCAGACCCGGTCGGGCGCCGACACGAGCACGTCGGTCACCGACGGATCGGCGAGCAGCGGCTCCAGCGGACCGCTGCCGACCAGCTCGGAGCGCAGCCGCTCGGCCGCGCCGAGGACTTCGGCGTCCCCGAGCACCCGCCCCTGCTCGCGCAGCGCCTGGGCCACGCGCGCGGGAGTCGGTTCGGATCCGCTCTCGGCCAGCCATTGCCGCACACCGTCCAGCAGCCCCGCACCACCGTCAGGGCCGGCCCCGTCCCCGTCCCACGCCTCCGTCCGCGCGGGTGGGATGCCTGGTGGGCCGCCCCGCGTCTCCTTTCTCGCGTCCCAGCTCATACGCCCCCTCCTTCGACCGGAACGCGCTCCCAGAAGGCCGCGCAGAACCGTGCCAGGGGCCCCTTCGCCGAGCTTCCCGGTGGCGGCCCGGCGTCGAGCGGGAAGGACTCCGCCGGCAGTTCGCCCACCAGGGGCAGGTCGAGCAGACGGGCGACCTCACGGTCGTCGAGGCCCGGCGCGCAGGGGCCCCGGACCACGATCCGCAGATCGCGCAGAACCATGCCGACCGCTGACGCCACCCGCCCGGCCGCCGCGACCGAGCGCAGGTCGGCGGGGACCACCAGCAGCCCCATGTCGAGTTGGGCGAGGATCTCGGCGACGCCCTCGTCGATGCGGCGGGGCAGGTCGACGACCACCACGCCACCGCGCCGTCTGGCGGCGGCCAGCACCGCGCGCACCGCTTGCGGGGGAACGGTGACCGTGTCGCTCCGGTCCCAGCTCAGGACCCGCAAGGCGTGCAGTCGGGGCAGGGACTCCTCCAGGGCGCCGCCGCCGACCCTGCCGCGGGATGCCGCGAACGCCGGCCAGCGCAGCCCCTCGGCCGTCTCCCCGCCGAGGAGTACGTCGAGTCCGCCTCCGAGAGGGTCCGCGTCCACGAGCAGGGTGCGCTTCCCCTCACGCGCGGAGGTGACGGCGAGCGCGCAGGCCAGCGTGGAGGCGCCGGCCCCGCCGCGGCCGCCGAGCACACCGACGGTGAGAGCGGGCCTGCCGACTCCTTCGGCCACATCCGCGATGCGGTCGACGAGCCATTGCTCTCCGTCCGGCAGCACCAGGACGTGATCGGCGCCGATCTCGACGGCACGCCGCCAGACTCCGGAATCGTCCTGGTCCCGGCCTACCAGGACCACTCCCCTTCTCCGCGCGGCGCCTCGTACGCGCGATGCCGCGTCGTCGCCGACGAGGACGAGAGGTGCCGCTTCCCAGCTCCCCCTGCGTTCCGGAATCCCGTGATGGACCTCGGGCCGCGCGCCCGCCGCGGCGCACAGGCGCAGCAGGTCGTCGAGGAGGTCGACGTCCTCGGTGACGATCAATGGTCCGCCCTGCCGCCCCTCGGCGGTGGGCGGCCGGTCATGGGTGATGGCTCCCGCCACGATCTCCAGCCCCCTTCGCTGCTTCTTGCGCGGGGCCCTCCAGGACCCCGTGATTCCCGCTCGTGTGAAGAGCCGGCAAGCGGCCTCCATATGAACGGCCGATACGAACCGGCCAAACGCGTCCGACAAACGGAACCGGTCATGAACCGGCCGCGAACGGGGCGCGTGAGAATCACGGTGGGGCGATCCGGGAAATCGTGTGGATCTTGGTCGAAAACTGTGGACAACTCGGCGGCTGTGAATATCGCCTTCACGCCTACCGGTGAACGCTCAACGACTTCCGCAGAGCATCCCAACAGCTACACACAGTGACGGATCATGGATGCACGCAGAGGGCGGAATCAACGGTGCCGAGGAGGCTCCGGGGCCGCGCAGAAGCGGAGAAAACCCATCCGGACATGCGACGACCCCCGCCGGGGGGGAGAGCGGGGGTCGTCCCCACGGCCGACTCGGGGGGGGAGGAGTCGGACCGGGTTAGCACGGTCGCGAACGATCCGTGACTTCCATGGTGTACCCGAGAGCCTTCTCAGGCAAACCCACGCGCCTCACCTTACGCCGAATGGTGGGCCCTATGCTCGACCTCGTGGAAAACCACTCCTTGCCTCGTACAGCGGCCTTCTTCGACCTGGACAAGACGGTCATTGCGAAGTCGAGCACGCTCACCTTCAGCAAGTCGTTCTACCAAGGCGGACTGATCAGCCGCAGGGCGGCCTTGCGTACCGCGTACATCCAGTTCGTGTTCCTGGCGGGCGGCGCCGACCACGACCAGATGGAACGGATGCGCAAGTACCTGTCCTCGATGTGCCGCGGCTGGAACGTCCAGCAGGTCAAGGAGATCGTCGCCGAGACACTGCACGACCTCATCGACCCGATCATCTACGACGAGGCCGCGTCGCTCATCGAGCAGCACCACAAGGCCGGTCGCGACGTCGTGATCGTGTCCACGTCCGGTGCCGAGGTCGTCGAGCCGATCGGTGAACTGCTCGGCGCCGACCGGGTCGTGGCGACCCGCATGGTCGTCGGCGAGGACGGCTGCTTCACCGGAGAGGTGGAGTACTACGCCTACGGACCGACGAAGGCCGAGGCGATCAAGGAGCTGGCCGCGTCCGAGGGGTACGACCTGCCCCGCTGTTACGCCTACAGCGACTCGGCGACCGATCTGCCGATGCTGGAGTCCGTCGGGCATCCGCACGCGGTGAATCCGGACCGCGCGCTGCGCCGGGAGGCCGTCGCCCGCTCGTGGCCGATCCTGGACTTCCATCGCCCGGTCCGGCTGAAGCAACGGCTGCCCGGCCTGTCCGTGCCCCCTCGCCCCGCCCTCGTCGCGGCGGCCGCGATAGGAGCCGCGGCGGCCACGGCAGGACTCGTCTGGTACGCCAGCCGGCGCCGCGCGACGGCGGTGTGAACCCTCACGCGCGCGTAGGGGCCCTAAAAGAAGTCCATTTCTCACCCTTTTGAACCTAAAAGTAAAAGAAGTGCGGTGAGGGGTTTCGCTTCCTCCGGACCTGGAGTACAAAGGGTTTAGCGGCCCGCGAGACCAAGGACATCCGAGAGGATCACCTTCAAACGCAACCCGGCCCCACGGACCGAGCATGAACATCGAGCACCCACGCGACGTCGACCCGTCGATTACGGGCCAGCCGCACCAGGTGACGGGCAGAAGATCCCGACCTGATGGGCAACACACAGAGGACGCTTGGTAACCCGGTGAACGTGCCAGCGGCGGTACGAGAACTCGTACCGCCGCAACCCTTTTCCAGGCGATCGCGCCCTTACGCGGCGCCTCGCTGCAGCGCCTCGCAGACCGCGGCGGACTCCCTGGCGCCCAGCTCGACGGCCCGGCCGCAGTGCGCGATCCAGGCGGCCATGCCGTCCGGGGTGCCGGAGACGTAACCGTCCAGTGCACCGAGATAGGCCGCACGGCCGAGTTCCGCGTGGCCGACCTCCGCCGGGCAGATGGACTTCGGGTCGAGACCGCTGCCGATCAGGACGATGCGCTCGGCAGCGCGGGCGACCAGTCCGTTGTGGGAGGTGAACGGGCGCAGGGCGATCAGTTCGCCGTGGACGACGGCCGCCGTGACCAGGGCCGGGGCGGAACCGCCCGCGATGATGAGCTGGGACAGTCCTTCGAGACGGCCCGCGACCTCGTCCGCGTCCGGCAACGGAAGCTCCACCAGGGGCTCTTCGGCCTTCTCCCCACTCTGCCTCGGCCGGCCGACCGCCTCACCGCGGTCCGCCGCCGCCACCAGGTGGAGCCGGGCCAGCACACGCAGGGGCGACTGCCGCCAGATGGACAGGAGCTGACCCGCCTCGGCGGTCAGCCGCAGGGCGGCGCCGACCGTACGGTCTTCCTCCCCCACACTGAAGTCCGTACGCCGGCGCACCTCTTCGAGGGCCCAGTCGGCCCCGGACAGCGCCGCGGAACCACGGGCCCCGCGCAGCGCCGCCTCGGACGTGATCTCGTTGCCGCGCCGCCGCATGATCCGGTGGCCGTAGACCCGGTCCACGGCCTTGCGCACGGACTCCACGGAATCGGCCACGCCGGGAAGTGAACCGAGGGCCGCGAGCGGATCGGCGGTCGCACCTGTCGTACTCATGAGTACGACAGTACGCACCCCGGGCCCGCGCCCCACGAAGGAGTGGTCTTCTTCACGCGGCGCGAGCACCTGGAGCGACGATCGCACTACTCTTGGTGAACATGAAAATTGCTTTCGTCGGGAAGGGCGGCAGCGGTAAGACCACCCTGTCGTCGCTCTTCATCCGCCACCTCGCCGCCTCGGGGGCACCTGTCGTCGCCGTGGACGCCGACATCAACCAGCACCTGGGAGCCGCGCTCGGGCTCGAAGAGACGGAGTCCGCGGAGCTCCCCGCCATGGGCGAACGGCTGCCGCTCATCAAGGACTATCTGCGCGGCTCCAACCCGCGCATCTCCTCCGCCGAGACGATGATCAAGACGACCCCGCCCGGGGAAGGCTCCCGGCTGCTGCGGGTCGGCGAGACCAATCCGGTGTACGACGCCTGCGCGCGACCGGTGGAACTCGACGGCGGCGTGGTCCGTTTGATGGTCACCGGCCCGTTCACCGAGGCCGATGTGGGAGTGGCTTGCTACCACTCCAAGACCGGTGCCGTGGAGCTCTGCCTGAACCATCTCGTCGACGGCCGGAGCGAGTACGTCGTCGTCGACATGACGGCGGGCTCCGATTCCTTCGCGTCCGGCTTGTTCACCCGCTTCGACATCACGTTCCTTGTCGCCGAGCCGACCCGGAAGGGAGTCTCCGTCTATCGCCAGTACAAGGAGTACGCCCGCGACTTCGGCATCGCCCTGAGGGTCGTCGGCAACAAGGTGCAGAACCAGGACGACATCGACTTCCTGCGAGCGGAGGTCGGCGACGACCTCCTGGTCACGGTCGGGCACTCGGAATGGGTGCGCGCCATGGAGAAGGGGCGTCCGCCCCGTTTCGAGACCCTGGAAGATGCCAACCGGCGCTCGCTGCACGCCTTGCGGGCCGCCGCCGACGCCACGTACGAGCTGCGCGACTGGGAGCGGTACACGCGCCAGATGGTGCAGTTCCACCTGAAGAACGCCGCCAGTTGGGGCAACGCCAAGACCGGGGCGGACCTCACCGGGCAGGTCGACCCCGGATTCGTGCTCGGCGAAAGCCCGCTGGCCACCGCGTGAGGAGCCGACGGCCGACAGCGCCGCCCCGGGCCCGGCAGCAGACGGTCCGAAGCGCCACCGCGGCCTGAGCAAGCAGGGCCCCGGGGCAACCATGACGACCTGAGCGAAGGGACGGCCCGGGGCACCGCTACGGCTTGAGCGCCGGTGCCCCGGGGACACCCTTCGGGGCCGGGGCGGGGCGGCCTGCGAGGAAGGAGGCCCAGCCCTGCTTCGGCGCCTGTCCGACCTGGAGGCCGCGGAGCTTGTCGAGGGTGGCCGGGTCCTGGGCGTCGAGCCAGTCGGCCAATTGACGGAAGGAGACACAGCGCACCTCGGCCTTGGTGCAGACGCGCTCGACGACCTCGTCGACGGCACGCATGTAGGTGCCGCCGTTCCAGGACTCGAAGTGGTTGCCGATGATCAGAGGCGCGCGATTGCCGTCGTAGGCACGGTCGAAGCCCTTCAGTAGCCCGTCGCGCATCTGATGGCCCCAGAACTCCTGCTTGGCCGGGTCGCCCTGGGTCCGCGTTCCCGACTGGTTGACCATGAAGTTGTAGTCCATGGTGAGCTGCTCGTAGGAGTGTCCGGGGAAGGGCACGAGCTGCATCGACAGGTCCCACAGCCCCTCCTTCCTCTTCGGCCAGACCTGGTCGCCGACGCCGCTGCTGTCGTAGCGGAAGCCCAGCTCGCGGGCCGCCTTCATGAAGTTCTCGCGGCCCTCCAGACAGGGGGTGCGGGCACCGACGAGTTCCTTGTCGTAGTCGAAGGGCAGCGAGGCCGCGTCCTTCAGGCCCGTGTTGCTCTTCCAGGACTTCACGAACGACTTCGCCTGGGCGATCTCGTTCTTCCAGTCCGCGACCGACCACTGGCCGACCCCGGCTTCCGTACCGCAGAAGTGGCCGTTGAAGTGCGTGCCGATCTCGTTGCCCTCCAGCCACGCGCCGCGCAACTGCTTCGCGGTGTCCGCGATGCCCTGCCCGTCGTTGAAGCCGATCTCCGAGCTGCCGGGAGAGTGCTGTGGCGGCCGGTACAGGTCACGCTTGTCCTCCGGCAGCATGTACACGCCGCTCAGGAAGTACGTCATCGTCGCCCGATTGGCCTTGGAGAGCTTCCGGAAGTGGGAGAAGAGCCTCTGGCCGTCCTCGCCGGCGCCGTCCCAGGAGAAGACCACGAACTGCGGTGGCTTCTGGCCCGGCCTCAGCCGCTCGGGCCGCGGAAGATGCGGCTGGGCCCCGGTGTACGACGTGGATCCGTCGCCGATCAGGCGGACCGCCGCCTTGGGCGCCGGAGCCCCCGTCGCCTTCTTCGCGCCCTGCGCACGTTCACGGGAAGGCGTGCCGCCGCTCGCGCAACCGGCGAGTGCCGTGGCACAGGCCGCGGCGATCGCCACGCCCGCGGCGATCCTCTGGGTGGCGGCCATGTTCCGCCCTCCTTCTCCTCCGTCGGGCAGCGCCGGTCGGGGCGCCGGCCGGCTGTGCACCGACAGGGCCGCCAAGGTTTCACGAGACCGAGAAGGAATAAGTACGACAAGCCGACTAAAAGAGCACTTCACCCCAGGGGGTGAATTCCTGCCCCAATTGCCCCTATTTTCGACACCATCCCTTTACTCTGCATTACGATCCATTTACCGAGCGTTGAAGAATCCCGCCGCTGCACGCCGTGACTCACGGCCGCGACCCGCCCCCCGCCATTTCGGACGGGGGATCACCTGTTCCGCGACCGCGCCGCCCCGGAGGAGACGGGAACCATGTCTGCCTGCGTCCCCACCCGCGCCGCCGACCCGACTCGGCCCGCGCAGATTCACCAGCCCCACAGCCCCCCGCCGACCCCGCCCCGACGCTTCCGTGTCGCGGGCGCCGATCTGTCCGCCTCGATCGCGGTCTTCCTGATCGCCCTCCCCCTGTCCCTCGGCATCGCCCTCGCCACCGGCGCGCCGCTCCAGGCCGGGCTGGTCGCCGCCGCCGCCGGCGGACTGGTCGCGGGCCGGCTCGGTGGCTCACCGCTCCAGGTGAGCGGACCCGCCGCGGGGCTGACCCTCGTCACGGCCGAGCTCATCCAGCGCTACGGCTGGCGCGCGACCTGCGCCATCACCGTGCTGGCGGGCATCACCCAGCTCGGTCTCGGCTGCCTGCGGGTGGCCCGTACGGCCCTGGCCGTCAGCCCGGCGATCGTGCACGGCATGCTCGCCGGCATCGGGGTGACCATCGCCGTGGCCCAACTCCACATCGTGCTGGGAGGCATTCCGCAGAGCTCCGTCCTCGACAATCTCGTCGGACTGCCGGGCCAAGTGGCCCGGATGCACTCAGCGGCGATGTCGATGAGCGTGCTGACCCTGGTGCTGCTGTTCGCCTGGCCACGGCTTCCCGGACGGACCGGACGGGTGCTGCGCAAGGTCCCCGCCGCGCTGATCGCCGTCGCCGGAGCGACCCTGACCGCCTCTGCCGCCGGACTGACGCTGCCGAGGGTCGAACTGCCGTCCTGGAGCAGCCACGCGCTGGCCGGCGTGCCCGAGGGGCCGGTGCTCGGCATCGTCGCCGCCGTCCTCACCGTGACCCTGGTGTGCAGCGTGCAGTCGCTGCTCGGGGCCGTCGCCGTGGACAAGCTGGTGAGCGGCCGTCCGGAACTCCAGGGCCGTGTCGGCCGTTCCCACCTCGACCGGGAACTGCTCGGGCAGGGCGCCGCCAATGTCGTCTCCGGCGCGCTCGGCGGACTGCCCGTAGCCGGTGTCGCCGTACGGAGTGCGGCGAATGTGCAAGCGGGTGCCGTCAGCCGGAACTCCACGATCCTGCACGGCGTTTTCGTAGTGATTGCCGCGCTGCTGATGGTCCCGATCCTGGAGCTGATCCCGCTCGCATCGCTCGCCGCCCTGGTGATGGCCGTCGGCATCCAGATGGTGTCCCTGCACCACATCCGAACGGTCACCCGCCACCGCGAGGTCCTGGTGTACGCCGTCACCACGCTCGGCGTCGTGTTCCTCGGAGTTCTCGAGGGTGTGGCCCTGGGGGTCTCCGTGGCCGTCGGTGTCGCCCTGCACCGGCTCGGCCGCACCCGCATCACACACGAAGAGAGGGAAGGAGTCCATCACGTACATGTACGAGGTCAGTTGACGTTCCTCGCCGTGCCCCGGCTCAGCCGCACCCTGCACCTCGTGCCCCGAGGGGCGGACGTGGTCGTACGCCTGGACGGCTCGTTCATGGACCACGCGGCGTACGAGTCGCTGCAGGACTGGCAGAGCACCCACGTCGCCCAGGGCGGCACGGTCGACCTCGGCGGGCGGACCGGAACGCGGATCGCCGAACCCGCGGACTCCGGACACTGCCGCTGCCGGCCCTGGACACCGTGGCGGAACCACCAGTGCGACGCCGCGGCCGAACCGGGGTCCCCGCACTCGGAGGCCCCTTCGGACGGACAGGGTGACGAGACGGACGAGGCCAGACCGAGCGGACATCAACTGGCGCGCGGAATCAGCGCGTTCCAGCGCAACACCGCACCCCTGGTGCGTGATGAGCTGGCCCGGCTGGCCCGGGAAGGGCAACGGCCGTCCCAGCTGTTCCTGACCTGCGCCGACTCCCGGCTCGTCACCTCGATGATCACCTCCAGCGGTCCGGGCGACCTCTTCGTCGTACGCAATGTCGGCAACCTCGTGCCGCCGCCCGGGAAGGAGAGCGGGGACGACTCGGTCGCCGCGGCCATCGAGTACGCGGTGGACGTACTGAAGGTGCGGTCCATCACGGTGTGCGGGCACTCCGGCTGCGGGGCCATGCAGGCGTTGCTGGCGTCGGAGCCAGGAGGGGCGCTCACGCCGCTCAAGCGGTGGCTGCGGCACGGGCGGCCGAGCCTGGACCGGATGGCCGACGACGGGCCGAGTGCGCGGATCGCCGGAAGGGCACCCGCCGACGCGGTGGAGCAGCTCTGTCTGACCAACGTGGTGCAGCAACTTGAGCACCTGCGGGCGCACGAGTCCGTGGCGCGGGCCCTTCGGGCGGGCGTCCTCGAACTGCAGGGTATGTACTTCCACGTCGGGGAGGCCCAGGCGTATCTGCTGGCCGGGGCCGACGGGGTCGAACTGTTCGATCACGTAGGCGCGTTCGATCGGGCGGGCGCGGCGGAGGAGCTGAGGCATCCGGCGTGATCGGGCGGTGGGGGGGGGCCGCGCGGCGTCCGCGCGAGCCCACCCACCGCGACACAACACACACCCCACCACCCCC